>JBIJCL010000030.1:0-11509 GCA_044344725.1 Steroidobacteraceae bacterium
ACATGCAGCGCATCGGATCCGTTGCGCCAGCGCTCGTCGATCAGCTTGCGCTGGTCGGAGCCCGCTTTACTCACCACACCTCCATCGCACCGACCGGAACGATTTCCTTGTCGCTCGCCAACAACGCGAGCAACGGCATCGAGCCGTCGTTCGCGCATCACTACTTCCGTAACGTGATCCGCGAAGGCAAGAAGTCCAAGGAAAAAGTCGACGTCTTCTCCTTCGAACTCCTCGCGTATCGAGAACTCATCAACGCGAAGGCGATGCCGAACTCCACCAACCCCACCGAGAAGCTGCCGGAGTATTTCACGACGGCCGACGACATCACGCCGACCGAGCATGTCGACATTCAGGCTGCGGCACAGAAGTGGGTGGACTCATCTATTTCGAAAACCGCGAACGTCCCGACCGATTTCAAGTATGAGTCCTTCAAGGACATCTACCTTTACGCGCACGAGAAAGGGCTCAAGGGTTGCACTACCTTCCGCTTCAACCCCGAGGCGTTCCAGGGCGTGCTCGTGAAGGAAGAAGATCTCAAGAACACCACTTATGTGTTCACGCTCGAAGACGGCTCCGAGATCTCCGTGAAGGGTGACGAAGAAATCGAATACGACGGCGAAAAACATACCGCCGCCAATCTGTACGACGCCTTGAAAGAAGGCTACTACGGCAAGTTCTGAGGATCAGTTTGTCTATGGCTGCCATCAAGATCGATCGAAAGATCTCCAAATATCGTGTTCAAAAGCCAGGCGCAGAAGCTGCGCCGGCGCCTGTCATCGCCGAGCGGACGACCTCCCACGGGGGCAAGGTCGTTCGCCTCACCGAAGAGGTCCAGCGTCCCGAGGTGCTGATCGGCTCGACGTACAAGATCAAGACTCCGGTGTCCGATCACGCGATGTACGTCACGATCAACGACATCATCCTCAACGAGGGAACCGAGCACGAGCAGCGGCGGCCCTTCGAGGTGTTCATCAATTCGAAGAATCTCGATCACTACCAGTGGATCGTCGCGCTCACGCGAATCATCTCGGCGGTGTTTCGAAAGGGTGGCGACGTCACGTTCCTCGTCGAGGAACTCAAGGCCGTGTTCGATCCGCGGGGCGGCTACTGGCAGCCGGGCGGGAAGTTCATGCCCTCCATCATCGCCGAACTCGGTTACGTCATCGAAAAGCATCTGCAGACCATCGGTCTTCTGGGACGAACGGAACTCGATGAGCACCAGAAAAAACTCGTCGAAGAGAAGCGAGCTGAGTTCGAGGCTCGTGGCAAGCAGACCGATGCGTTCGCGAAGTCGCATTTCCCTGAGGGTGCGCAGTTGTGCTCCAAGTGCAGCACCGCGGCCGTGGTCATGATGGACGGCTGCATGACCTGCCTCAATTGCGGCGACTCGAAGTGCGGGTGACGCCTTGCGGCGCCTGGCACGTCATCTAACCACTTCTCTCGTCCTCGCAGTCTTGGTGTCGCCCGCGCTCGGCGCGGGCCAGCCCTCGATCGTCCCGCCCGATGGGTCGCAGCCCGTCGAGCCGATATCGCGCGAGATTCCGCGACCCGCCGAACTTCAGCGCGACGTCGAGTTCTGGATTCGCGTTTACAGCGAGGTCACCACGCTCCAGGGCTTCATGCACGACGAGCGTCATCTCGGTGTGGTGTACGAAACGCTCGATCTCGCACTTGCGGGTCCGCCGGGCTCATCGCAACGCCGCGAATTGATAAAACGAGCGAGGGATCGTTGGATCGCCGCACTCGATGCCGCGGTTCACGCGCTCGAGGCCGGGAAAGCGGAGTCCCTCACCGGCGACGCGCGTCGTGTGCTGCAGCTTTGGGGCAAAGATGCCACGGCGGCTCGACTGCACGAAGCGCGTGCCGAGGTCCGATTTCAACTCGGACAAGCGGATCGATTCCGTGCCGGCATCGTTCGCTCCGGTACGTGGGAATCCCACATTGCGCGGACATTCAATTCTTTGGGCCTGCCATCGGAGCTCGCGGCACTGCCGCATGTCGAGTCGTCCTTTACGCCGAGTGCCTACTCGAAAGTCGGTGCATCGGGTCTGTGGCAGTTCATGCCTTCGACCGGCCGTCTCTACATGCGAGTCGATGACATCGTCGATGAGCGGCTCGACCCGTTTCGTTCTACCGAAGCCGCGGCGCGTCTGCTGCTCAGCAACTACAGATTGCTCGGTAGTTGGCCTCTGGCGATCACGGCCTACAACCATGGTCCGGGTGGAATGCGACGCGCGCGTCAGGTGATGGGTACGGATGACTTCGGCGTGATCGCTCGCAACTACCGCAGTCGTTCCTTCGGTTTCGCATCACGAAACTTTTATCCATCGTTCCTGGCTGCGCTCACCATCGACCAAGATCCGCAGCGTTATTTCCCTGGGGTCACGCGTGCGCCGGAGCTGCAATTCCATGAAGTCGCCATGCCGGGATACGCCGACATCAAACGTCTCGAAAAGGCGCTCGAGGTGCCGGTGGCGCAGCTGCGCGAATTGAATCCGGCCTTGCGACCGGCAGTCTGGTCGGGAGAGCGTCTTGTTCCGCGTGGATATCGATTGCGGCTGCCCTCCGAGCGGCCGATCTCTCCCGAGGAATTCGTCGCGCGAGTCGGTGCCGACCAGATTTACGTCGCCCAGATTGGACCGCGGGCCCACAAGGTGGGACGCGGCGAAACTCTTCGCCAAATCGCGCGTCGTTACGGGGTGAACGTTCGTCGCCTTGCAGAACTCAACGGCCTCGATCCCTCTGCGAAGCTCAAGCGCGGCAGGGTTCTGCAGTTACCGGGCGATCGTCCTTCGACGCTCGCTGAGCTTTCGGCCCAGACTGAGACACCCGCCGCTGGCGCTGGCCTCTAGGGTGCGACGCCCTCGAGACCTATAATGCGGGGCATGTGGCGCCTTGCCATCTTTTTCGTCCTCTCGTGCGGACTCATCGCTCCGACCGCGTCGGGCAGCATCGAGCAATTGCCCAAGGCGACCGAAGTCGTGGTGCATAAATCGGCTCGGCGTCTCGAGCTTTGGCGAGGTCCGACCCTGATGCGCTCCTACAAGGTGTCGCTAGGACTACGTCCAGACGGGCACAAGCAACGCGAGGGTGATTTTCGAACGCCGGAGGGGCGTTACCTGCTTGACGCGCGCAATCCCCGCAGCGATTTTTTCCTCTCGATTCGTGTGTCCTATCCCAATGAGCGTGATCGTGCTCGGGCTCGCAAGGCCGGCGTGCCGCCGGGCGGCCTGATCATGATCCACGGTTTGCCCAACGAGCCGCGTTGGCCGCCCGAGCATTACGCTCGTGAAGATTGGACGGACGGATGTATCGCTCTCAACAATGCCGACATGATGGAAGTATGGATGCTGGTATCGGACGGCACTCCGATCGACATCCGTCCTTAGATCCGGAGATCGCCTTGGAAACCAGCATCATCATTCCAGAAGTCGTCGATGCCCGCGTGGCTCCGCGCGGTGCGCTCGAGAGCCTCTCGCAAGAAGAGATCGAAAAACTTCTCTCGACGGGGCAGGGCGGCTTGTATCCGTTGTTCCGTCAATGTGCGCTGGCGGTTCTGAACGCGGGTAGTGATACCGACGACGCTCGTGAAATCTTCGAGCGTTATCGCGACTTCGACATTCGCATCGTTCGGCACGCCTGGGGCGTGAAGCTCGAGATCAAGAATGCGCCAGCGAAGGCCTTCGTCGACGGTCAGATGATCCGGGGCACCAAAGAACTCTTGTTCGCCGTGCTTCGCGACATCGTTTATACGGCGAACGAAATCGTCGATAGTGGGCGCTTCGATCTGAGCCGATCTCAGTCGATCACCAACGCGGTATTTCACATCCTCCGCAATGCGCGATTGCTCGATCACCGGATCCGACCCAATTTGGTGGTGTGCTGGGGCGGCCACTCGATCAGTCGCGAGGAGTACGAGTACACCAAACGCGTCGGATACGAACTCGGTTTGCGCGGACTCGATGTCTGCACCGGTTGCGGTCCCGGCGCCATGAAAGGCCCGATGAAGGGCGCGACGATCGGCCACTCGAAGCAGCGAATCAGCTCAGGGCGTTACGTGGGTTTGACGGAGCCCGGCATCATCGCAGCCGAGCCGCCGAATCCGATCGTCAACAACCTCGTGATCATGCCCGACATCGAAAAGCGCCTCGAAGCGTTCGTCCGGGTGGCGCATGGTCTTGTGGTGTTTCCGGGCGGTGCCGGCACGGCTGAGGAAATCTTTTATTTGATCGGGATCTTGCTCGATCCGGCGAACGCTGATCAGCCGTTTCCCGTGGTGTTGACGGGTCCGCGCAGCAGTGCGACTTACTTCGAACGGATCCGCGATTTTCTGGCAGGCACCATCGGCGACGTCGCGCTCTCGAGGCTCAAGATCGTCATCGACGATCAGGCCGAGGTCGCTCGGATCATGGACCGTGGTTCCGATGAGGTCCGCGACTTCCGCAAGAAGAATGGCGACTCGTTCAACTTCAACTGGCTTCTTCGCATCGACCCGGAATTCCAGCAACCGTTCGAGGTGACCCACGCCTCGATGCGGACGCTGCGACTGTACCGAGACCAGCCGCCGCACGAGCTCGCTGCGAATCTCAGGCGCGCGTTCTCCGGAATCGTGAGCGGTAACGTCAAAGAGCATGGTATCCGGGCGATCGAGCGCCATGGTCCGTTCGAACTTTCGGGCGACCCTCACCTCATGGCCCTACTCGATGAATTGCTGTCGAGCTTCGTAGCCCAGCAAAGAATGAAGCTGCCGGGTACGGCCTACGTACCCTGCTACCGCATCGTCCGCCCTTGAAATCGGGCCGGGGTGCCCCAAAACCCCCTCCAACCGTTTTTCCCGTGATTCCAGGGAGAGGATCGATGTCCGAGAACGCCGAAAAGCATGGTTTTCAGGCCGAGGTGAAGGAACTCCTTCGCTTGATGATTCATTCGCTATATAGCCACCGCGAAATCTTTTTGCGCGAGCTGATATCGAATGCGTCGGACGCCAACGACAAGCTGCGCTTTCTGTCGCTCGCTCAGCCGGAGCTGATGGCCGGCGAGCCGGAGCTCAAGATTTGGGTCGACTACGACGCGACGAAGCGAACCCTGTCGATCCGCGACAACGGCATCGGCATGAACCGGGAAGAGGCCATCGCTCACCTCGGAACCATCGCCAAATCCGGTACCGCCGATTTCTTCAAGCGCCTCACGGGCGATCAACAAAAAGACTCGCAGTTGATCGGTCAGTTCGGTGTCGGTTTTTATTCTGCGTTCATCGTCGCCGATGAGGTCGAGGTCTTTTCTCGCAAAGCGGGCGAGCCCGGATCATCGGCGATTCGTTGGGCGTCAAAGGCGGACGGCGAATTCACCATCGAGACGGCGACCCGAGAGGAACGCGGAACTTTGGTGGTGTTGCACCTCAAAGAAGATGCGAAGGAGTTCGCTGATGGATGGCGGCTTCGGTCGCTCGTTCGTCGATACTCTGACCACATCGCATTTCCTGTCTTGATGCGCAAAGAGGGTGAGGCGAGTCTCGATTGGGAGGCCGCCAACCAAGCGCAGGCGTTGTGGACTCGGCCGCGAAGCGAAATCAAGGACGAGGAGTACAAGGAGTTTTACCAGCATATCGCTCATGACTTCGCAGAACCCCTCTCCTGGAGTCATAACAAGGTCGAGGGCAAGCGCGAGTACACCTCGCTTCTCTACCTGCCGAGTCGCGCACCGTTCGATCTTTATCAACGAGATGCGTCGCGTGGCCTGAAGCTTTATGTGCGCCGCGTATTCATCATGGACGACGCGGAGCAGTTCTTGCCGATGTATCTGCGGTTCTTCCGTGGCGTGCTCGATTCGAACGATCTGCCGCTCAACGTGTCTCGCGAGTTGCTGCAGCAAGACAGCGAAGTGGAGGCCATGCGATCGGCGCTTGCGAAGCGCGCGCTCGATTTGCTCGCCCGCCTCGCCAAAGACGAGCCCGAAAAATACGCCACGTTCTGGAAGGAGTTCGGTCCTGTGCTCAAGGAGGGCACCGGCGAAGATCCGGGGAATCGCGAGAAAATCCTGCCGTTGCTGCGCTTCGCGAGCACGCATGACGAAAGCGATGATCCAAAGACCACGCTCGCCGATTACATCGGCCGCATGAAGAGCGGCCAGGAGCGTATCTATTACATCATCGCCGACTCGGTCACGGCAGCCCGAGGAAGCCCGTACCTCGAGCAGCTGCGAACCAAAGGTATCGAGGTGTTGCTGCTCGCCGATCGTGTCGACGAATGGATGATGGGCTACCTTCGCGAATTCGAGGGCAAGCGATTCAAAGATGTTTCGCGCGGAGACCTCGAGCTCGGAGACCTCGAAGATGCCGCCTCCAAGGCGGCGATCGACGAGGCCGTCAAGGAGAACAAGAAGCTGCTCAAGCGCATCAAGGATGCGCTCGGGGAGCGTGTGTCCGAGGTCAAGGTGAGTTCGCGTCTGGCCGATACGCCGGCGTGTCTCGTCCTCTCGGAGGGCGATGTCGGTTCGCAGATGCGCCGCATCCTGGCCGCGACCGGGCAGGCCGTGCCGGAGGCGAAGCCGTCGATCGAAATCAACGTGGGCCACCCCCTGATTCGGCGACTCGATGCCACGCGCGCTGAAGACGAGTTCGCCGAGCTGGCGCTGCTGGTACACGATCAAGCGAAGCTGGCCGAGTCCGGCTCGGTTGCCAACCCGGGGGAGTTCGTCCGCCGCCTCAACAAATTGTTGGGACAGCTGATGACCGCGAGTTGATAGCCTGACTCGGAGCAATGGGTGGCATGTCATAATCTGGGCATGAAAAAGCCTGCCCCGACCGATGACGAACTGCGTGCCCGGTTGTCGCCGCTCGCGTACGAGGTCACTCGCAACAAGGGGACCGAGCGCGCCTTCACCGGCGCCTATACCTACAACAAAGATCGTGGCGTATACGCGTGCGCGTGTTGCGGCGCCGAGTTGTTTCACTCCGACACCAAATACGACTCGGGTTCGGGTTGGCCGAGCTTTTGGACGCCGCTCGCCGAGGATCGTATCCGTGAGCATCGCGATACCAGTCACGGTATGGTTCGCATAGAGGTCGTGTGCGCAAACTGCGACGCCCATCTCGGACATGTGTTTCCCGATGGACCCAAGCCCACCGGGCTGCGTTACTGCATCAATTCTGTCTCGCTCGCTTTCGAACCCGAGACATCCTCGAACGGTGAATCCTCATGAAAGTGATGATCTGGACCTTGATTGCATCGATCGCCGGCATCCTGTTGGCGAGTGCATTTTTCCCCACGTTGCTTGCGTCGAATCGCGGCGACACCTTGGCTCAGGAGGCCGCGATGTCAGAACTCGTCAAAGAAGATCTCGAAGTGGGTGCCGGCGCGGAAGTCACTCCGGGCCAAACGGCCGTCGTGCATTACACAGGTTGGCTGCACGATCCGACGAAGCCCGAAGGCAAGGGAAAGAAGTTCGACAGCTCGCGTGATCATGGCGATACCTTCGATTTCATCGTCGGCGGTGGTCAGGTCATCCGCGGTTGGGATTTGGGCGTTGCAGGCATGAAGGTCGGCGGAAAGCGCCGATTGATCATTCCCGCCGAACTCGGCTACGGCGCTCGCGGGGCGGGCGGCGTCATCCCCGGTGGCGCCACACTCGTATTCGATGTCGAGTTGACGGCGATTCGCTGATCCAGCGTTGCAGGAGAGATTGCCCATGACAAAGATCGCAACCGCAGCGTTGGCAGTAGGGTTTGCGTTGGCGTCCTACCCCTCGATGAACCAGGCGGCGACGCTCATACACGCCGGTCGCGTGATCGACGGCGTGAGTGGGGAATCTTTGAGAGATCGGACGATCGTCGTCGACAAGGGTCGGATCACCGCGATCGAACAGGGTTTTCGCAAGCCCGCGTCGGGCGATACGCTCGTCGACTTGCGTAAATCCACGGTCATGCCCGGCCTCATGGACATGCACGTTCACCTTACGAGCGAGCATAGTAAAAACAGCGAGCTCGATCGATTCAAGAAAGACGCGCCTGACGTCGCTATCGATGGCGTGACGTATGCCGAGCGCACACTCATGGCCGGCTTCACGACGGTGCGTGATCTCGGCGACAGTTTCCGCGCCAGTGTGGCTCTTCGCAACGCCATCAATGCGGGCAAAGTCCCCGGCCCAAGAATCTTCGCAGCCGGTAAGTCGATCGCGACCACGGGCGGACACGCCGACCCGACCAACGGTTGGGCCTCGTATCTGAATGGCGAGGACGTGGGCCCGCTGGAAGGCGTCGTCAATGGTCCTGAGGAGGCCGCGCAGGCCGTGCGTCAGCGCTACAAAGAAGGCTCCGACCTCATCAAGATCACGGCGACGGGGGGAGTGCTTTCGATCGCCAAGAACGGACTCAATCCGCAATTCACCGAAGAGGAGATCCGTTCGATCGTCGCGACTGCGCGAGACTATGGTTTCAAGGTGGCGGCCCATGCGCACGGCGCCGAAGGCATGAAGCGTGCCGTTCGCGCGGGCGTCGACACCATCGAGCACGGCACGTTCATGGACGATGAGACCATGGCGCTCATGAAAGAGCGGGGGACCTGGTACGTCCCGACCATCACGGCCGGGCGATGGGTATTCGATCGATCCAAGGAAGACGGCTATTTTCCGTCGGTCGTCCGCCCCAAAGCCGCGCTCGTGGGGCCGCAGATTCAGGGGACTTTCGCAAAGGCGTACAAGACGGGCGTCAAGATCCTCTTCGGAACGGACACCGGTGTCTCTGCTCATGGCGAGAACGCGCGGGAGTTCGTGCTGATGGTCGAAGCGGGTATGCCGGCGATGGAGGCGATCAAGTCGGCAACCTCCGTGACGGCCAAGTTCCTCGAGATCGACGATCGACTCGGCAGCGTATCGGTCGGAAAAATTGCAGACCTCGTCGCAGTTCCCGGCGATCCGCTTGTCGATATCACCGCAATGCAGCGGGTCCATTTCGTCATGAAGGACGGCGTTGTCTACCGTCAGCCCTGAGCGCCTGCTGCTGCCAGGAGCGGCGGGTGTAATCGAAACGCTCGTCGAGTCACCGCAAGCGGCACCTCGTGCCGTGGCGGTGTGCTGTCATCCTCACCCGCTTTTCGGCGGTACGATGACCAACAAAGTCATTCATACCGTGGCGCGTTCGTTCGTGGCATCCAACGCGATCACGATCCGTTTCAATTTCAGAGGTGTGGGACTTTCGGAAGGGACTCACGCCGGCGGTGACGGTGAGACCGAAGACGTCATTGGGCTTGCCGCTTGGGCGCGTAATCGGTGGCCCGGATTACCGCTTTGGCTCGCGGGATTCTCATTCGGCGCATGGGTCGCGCTACGTGCTCAGTCGATCTTGCAGCCTTCTCTGCTCGTCACGGTGGCGCCGCCCGTGGGCCGATGGGATTTCTCAAAGATCGATGCGCCGAGGTGTCCTTGGCTCGTGGTTCAAGGCTCGAAGGATGAGCTGGTCGACGCGGCAGCTGTCGAGGGATGGCTCTTTTCTTTGAAAGATCGTTCTGTAGTTCCGCCCCAGATGTTTTTATTGCCCGAGGCGGATCATTTCTTCCATGCCCGACTCCACGAAGTTCGGGATGCCGTTTCTCGATTCGTGACGGACTACGCGGACGAGCGCAGCGAGTAACCCACACCACGTACGGTGTGAATGAGAGAGCGTTCTTCGTTTCGATCGACCTCTTGACGCAAACGGCTGACATGCACGTCGACGACATTGGTCTGCGGGTCGTAGTGGATGTCCCAAACGCCCTGCAGCAGCATCGTGCGCGTGACGACTTGCCCAGCATGTCGGGCGAGGAATTCCAACAGTCGAAACTCCCGCACGGTCAGGTTGAGCGTGCGTGACCCGCGACTGGCTTTGCGTGCCAGAAGATCGATTTGCAGATCGTCGACCTTGAGGGAGGTCAGGGCGGCCTGCGTCTTGCGCCGGGTCAGGGATTCCACCCGGGCAGCCAATTCTTCGACGGCGAAGGGCTTGCCGAGATAATCGTCCCCACCTGCTCTTAACCCGGCAACGCGCTCGTCGACCGAATCGAGGGCGGACAAGACGAGGACGGGTGTGGAGCGTCCGGCATAGCGCAGCGCGCGAACCAGATTGAGACCGTCGATTCCCGGGAGCATGCGGTCCGTGACGATGACGTCGAAGTCTTCGGAAACCGCGCTATCGAGGCCGACGCGGCCGTCTGCGCAATGGGCTGTCTCGTAGCCGCGGGCGCGCATGGCGCCGATGATCTCCTCGGCCATGTCAGCGTCGTCTTCGATGAGCAGCATCCGGGTCATGTCTCCGACACTTTATGGCCTCTTCTCGTGGCATGCTAGAGGTATGCGCTTGACTATCGTGGATCGGCGGGGATTGGTCGCTACGCTTGTCGCCCTCGGGGTGATGGTGTTGACCTTCGTGGCAGCGTTTACCTGGCTCCAGTACCGCATGATGGATGTCCATAGCCGCCAGATCCTCCAGTCGATGCGACAGGAGCTTCTGCTGCGCCAGCAATACGAGCGATCGGTCGGGCGACAGGCTCTCGTGGCGGGCATCGATCTGCGGAATCGGGTGATCTCCGACGGTCGGTACTTCGCGCTTTTTACACCGGATCGCCAACCGGTCGTCGGCAGCTTGTCCGCCATCCCCGGCGGCGCGCGGGTTTTCGAATCCCGTTTTGCACCGTACACCGTCGATTCGGATGACGGCATCCGGTACTACGTCGCCAGCATGCGCAACGAAGATGGTTCGATTTACGTCATGGTGCAGGGTGACAAAGACCAGAGAGAGATTGCGCTATCTTTGGGTCGCGCAGCCGCCGTCAACATCTTCATGGTGATCCTGATAGGCGTCATCGCCGCGTACGTCCTCAATCGTTACATGCTCGATCATGTGCGCGGACTAGGCATGACGGCCCGGCAAATCATGCGGGGCCAAATGGCTGCGCGTGCGCCTACCCGGCGACGACTCGATGCCATGGGCGCGCTCACCACCACGTTCAACGAGATGCTGGATCAAAACGAGTCTCTCGTGACCGGCATGCGCACTGTCACAGAGAGCCTGGCTCACGATTTGCGCTCGCCGCTGATGCGCGTGGGGCGATCGATCGCTGCAGCGCGCCAGACGGACAGCGACGCCGAGCGTGAGAAACTCTTGAATGATGCCGAGACCGATGCCACTCGTGCGCTACAGACGTTTAATGCCTTGATCGATCTGGCGCGTGCCGAAGCGGGCCTGTCGCGAGACTCGATGGAAAAACTCGATCTCGGGTCTCTCTCAACCGACGTCGCCGAATTGTTCGAGCCCCTCGCCGAGGAGCGGGGGCAGCGTCTCGAGCGTCATATCTCTCCGATTGGTATTTTTGGTCATCCGCAGATCCTCAAGCAGGCGCTTGGTAACCTGCTGGAAAACGCCATCAAGTATTCGCCCGCGGGGTCCACGCTGCGCCTGGCGGTCAAGCGATCGCCGGAGAGTGGCGCGGCGGAAATCGTCGTCGAAGATAGCGGACCCGGGATCCCCGAAAATGCGCGC
>JBIJCL010000277.1:0-3046 GCA_044344725.1 Steroidobacteraceae bacterium
AATAAATTTGTGCCGATCGAGAGACGGCGACGGATCAACCTCACTTCCATTACGATCAAGGCAGTTTCCTCGAGCCGGTAAATTAGATGACGGACATCCATGTCGCGCACTTGCGGTTGCAGGGAACGGATTTCATTCTCGTTCCCCTGTCCTCGGGGATGGCTCGTCTCGCCTCAGCGGAGCAAACTGCCGTGATGAGCGAGTTGCGCGCACTCGCTCGTGGTGCCGGACTCGGGGGAGACATCGTGCCGGTATGGCAAGGCGCCTCCGGGATGTCCTATCTCGCCGATCCCCGTCACCACTCGACACTCTCGAAAACACTGCGGCTCGACGTGGTGAAGCAACACCTGAACCGAAAAATCAGTGCAACCGGAATATCGGCCACTCTCGCTCGAGCGCTACAGGAGGGCGGTGCGGCAAACGCCGAACCCGCGAGGGCAACGAGTCCCCCAGCGACTTCGCGCCCGTCACCGACTGCATCGGTAGAGAACCGACGTTCGCTTCCGGATGTGCACGCTGCTGCTCGCCGCTCGACACCCAATCGCGTTGTGACGATGCTGTTCTCGGACATCGTCGGCTCGACGAAATTGAAACAGCAATGGGGTGACGCCCAAGCGATGGAGATCTTAAAGCGCCACCACAGTCTCATACGACAGTTGCTCGATACCACCATCACCGGTGAAGAGGTGTCGACGTCTGGCGATTCTTTTTTCATTGCTTTCGCGACACCCTCGGAGGCGGTCACCTTCGCCCTCCGCTGGCAAGACAAGGTTCGCGAGTTCGCGCGTGACGAGAACATCGACCTGCAAGATCGGATCGGCATCCATGTGGGTGAGGTCTATGCCGATAACGCCAAGGTCGCTGGCAAAGATTTCGATCTCAACGGCATCCAGGTCGATACCGCGGCGCGGATCATGTCCCTTGCGCAGGGAAATCAGATTTTGATGTCGCAGTTTGCGTTCGTTAATGCCAAGCAGATCCTCGAAGGCCTCGATTTTGATGGCATCGGCACCCTCGCCTGGCGCGCTTATGGCCCCTATCAAGTCAAAGGTGTCGAAATGCCCATCGAGATTTACGAGGTTGGTGAGGCTGGGCTCGCGTGTCTGAAGGCGCCGCCCGACAGCGAAAAGGCCAAGAGACATTTCCGGTAGTTCCACAAACTCGTCATCCCAGAGCGAATCATAAAAACTACTGAGCGTGCACCATGAAAGGCTCCGACCCAAAGCTGCTCGACGACATGCTGGTGATGGCTTTGGCGAGGGTGTCCTTGTTCGCAGGGTTGACGCGAATGCAGTTGGTTTGGTTGCTCAACGCCATGACGCGCGTCACGGTTCCTTCGGGCAAACTTTTTTTTGACGAGGGCGATCAGGCCGACTGTCTCTACGTGTTCGTCTCCGGCGAAGCCGTCGTCGAAAAAAACTCCCCGGAAGGCTGGAAAATCCTCGCGACCCTGCAACCGAGCGAGACATTCGGCGAAATGGCGGTCGTCGATCGACTGCCCCGATCGGCGCGGGTCCGTGCAGTGACGGAAAGCGTGGCGTTGAGTCTCAAGAGTTCGCGACTCGAAAGCTCAAAGGAAATCGCCGTGGAGATCTTCCGGAACATCGCCGCCATGCATACCAAGCGGCTGCGCAAGATGAATCAGGGAGAGATCATCTAGGTCGCTTCGAACCTCACCAGAAATCTTTGGATGTAAATCCGGCTGAACGACTCGAACCCCGAGTCCATCCCCACCAAGACCCACGCCTCTCCCCGATCGTCGGCACGTACCGTCAGTGTCGAGGCAGCGGGAATCGACAACGACTTCGACTCCCAGCGCCGGGGGCCGCAGTCTTTGACGGAGTTGGCGATGTTCCCAAGCACGAGCCCATCACGCCCGCTCTGTGATTGGTTGCCGCGCTCGATATTCATCCGATAGTCGGATCCGTTGAAGATCGTCTGCGGCTCGGTGCTCGAGGCCGCGACGATGATCCAAACCGACTCCCCAGGAGCTCCACCGACCCCGACACAGTCTGTCGGGACATCGGTCAAAAAATCGACGGTCGATCGGATGCGGTAAGTGGTCCCGGCGACGAGTCCGCTGACCTTCGTTTTCACATAGATGAAGAGATCGTCGCTACGATTGGTACCGGCGATGTAATACCCCGATCCCGAAAAGCCGGTCGGCAGCGTGCGAATCTCCGCCACGACGTCGACGGGCGCGGTGTTGGGCTGATAGTCCGCGAACCCGCTCAACCAACCACCGTTGCCCTGAGAGAAATCGAAGGTCCGCTCCACCGGAACAATCCCGATCGGCGGCGCCACAACCGGCGGCGCGGATGAGCCACCGCCCGAACCTCCGCACGCCAAAAGAAGGAGCGGTGGAATCAGCGAGCAGATGAGTCGCAAGGCTGTCATTTGGAATCGCACACCGGATTACGTTCTTTGATCGGAACCCACCGACCGCTGACCAGTTTGGCTGATGCGCCATTCGGCCAGGTGTACGTCCACCCCTCTTTGAAACGCAGTCCGTCGTCGTCTTTGCCATTGATGGGATCCGGCAATGGCGAGGGCATCGGCACACTTACCGTCGATGGAATGGCGACGAGCTCGAGTTTTTTGATACCCGAAATGGTTTTCGTGACTCCGGAGGCATCGATGAACTCGATTTCATAGCGGGAGCGGCCGTTGACCTCAGTCTCGCTCACTCGCACGAACCCCGAACACGCGAAGAATGTTCGGTTATCGGCCTTGATACGTTGAGGCGCGGATGAGTAGTCATCGCAACCACCAAGCAACGCGATCAGTACTACGCTCCATCCAGCTTTAAGAGTTGCTCGCACCAGCAGACCCCTTGAAAATTGGTGCCGGGTGAGGGATTTGAACCCCCGACCAACAGTTTACAAAACTGCTGCACTACCACTGTGCTAACCCGGCGCCGGTGAGCGTCTCTCGAGGATCGTGATTCTACCCTGACGACCTCGGCTGTCATCCTCCCCGGGGGTACACTTGGGGCTCATGAAGGCCCCTCTTCCCGCACTCGCCCTGCTCGTAACCGGTCTTTTCG
>JBIJCL010000278.1:0-3019 GCA_044344725.1 Steroidobacteraceae bacterium
CATCCCCACCCCCTTGCGCGACATATCGAGCAATCCGACGGCCATGCGCGTGTCGGGACCGACACGGGGAACAGCCTCGCCGCTTCGCATGACGTCGTTCACGCGCAGTAACAGACGTCGACCGAGCGAGCCGCCCGGGTGAGAGCGTGCAAAATCTTCGGCCGTGAAGCCTCTCGACTCGAGCATCGCGACGGCGAGCGCATCGCCCATGGCGAGCGTGGCCGTGGTGCTCGCGGTGGGCGCGAGATTGAGAGGACATGCCTCTTCGGCAACGCCGACATCGAGGTGGGCCCGAGCCTCGCGAGCCAGCGTGGAGTCGGGGTTGCCCGTGAGCGCGATGAGCGGCACGCCCAGCCTCGCGATCGGCGCGAGCAGGGCGAGGATCTCGGGCGTCTCACCAGAGTTCGATAGCGCGAGGACCACGTCGTCTCGCGTGATCATCCCGAGATCACCGTGGCTCGCTTCGGCCGGGTGCATGAAGAATGCGGGGGTACCGGTGCTCGCGAGCGTCGCGGCGATCTTGCTCGCGATGTGACCGGACTTGCCCATGCCGGTCACCACGACCCGTCCCGCGCAGTCGAGGCAGAGCTGACAGGCGGCGGCGAAGGCCGGTCCGAGGCGGGCCTCGAGGGCGGCGACACCTCGCGCTTCGGTCGCGAGCGCTCGTCGCCCGGCGGCGATCAGACGATCGGCTTCGCCGAGCGATGCGGTTCGTTTCGCAGGTTTATCCATGAGGTGGCATCATACCGCTCCATGCACCCGGAAAAAGTAGCTGAACTCATCCGCGCGGGTCTGCCCGGCGCCGAGGTCCTGGTCCGATCAGACGACCAGACCCACTTCGAGGCACGGGTGGTCTCGGCCGCCTTCGAGGGCCGCCGCAGTATCGCTCGCCACCAGATGATCTACCGCACGCTCGGCGAGCTCGTGGGTCGGGAAATCCACGCGCTATCGATCGAGGCGCTGACGCCGACCGAGGCGGGTGCCGATCCCCGCGGCTGAGCTCCACTCTCGGATACCTTCACAACCCATGGACAAACTTCAAATAGAGGGCGGCACGCCGCTCGAGGGCGAGGTCCGGATTTCTGGCGCCAAGAATGCAGCCTTGCCCATCCTCGCCGGGACGCTGCTCGCCTCCGAACCGGTCGCGGTCGGCAATGTGCCGCACCTGCAGGACGTCACCACCATGATCGAGCTGCTCGGTCGGATGGGCGTCACGGTCACCGTCGATGAGCGCATGAACGTCGAGGTCGACGCGAGCTCCCTCGAAAAACCGTTCGCACCGTACGAACTCGTGAAGACCATGCGCGCGTCCATCCTGGTGCTCGGGCCGCTGCTCGCGCGCTTCGGGCAGGCCGATGTCTCGTTGCCCGGCGGATGCGCGATCGGCGCTCGACCCGTGAACATCCATGTCGCGGGATTACAGGCGATGGGTGCCGAGGTGTCGATCGAGAACGGCTACATCCGTGCGCGGGCCAAGCGACTGCGCGGCGCGCGACTCGTGCTCGATACCGTCACGGTGACGGGCACCGAAAATCTCATGATGGCCGCCGTGCTCGCCGACGGACAAACCGTCCTCGAGAACGCGGCGCGCGAGCCCGAGGTCGTCGATCTCGCCGACTTTCTCAACACACTCGGCGCGCGCATCCGTGGTGCCGGCACCGACAAGATCATCATCGATGGCGTCGAGCGGCTGCACGGCGGCGAGTTCCGCGTCGTCGCCGATCGCATCGAGACGGGTACCTATCTCGTCGCCGGTGCGATCACGCGCGGCCGCGTGCACGTGAAGCACACGCGTCCCGAGCATCTCGATGCCGTGCTCGCAAAATTGCAGGAAGCGGGCGCCTCGATCGAGGTCGGCAGCGACTGGATCGACCTCGACATGCGTGACCGACGTCCGCGAGCCGTCGACCTGCGGACTGCGCCTTACCCGGCTTTTCCGACGGACATGCAGGCGCAGTTTGCCGCGCTCAACACGGTGGCCGAGGGAGTGGGCACCATCATCGAGACCATTTTCGAAAATCGTTTCATGCACATGCTCGAGATGCGACGCATGGGCGCGGAGATTCGGCTCGAAGGCAACACGGCCATCATCAAAGGCGTGCCGAGATTACAGGCGGCGCCCGTCATGGCGACCGACCTGCGCGCCTCGGCCTCGCTCGTGCTTGCGGGTCTCGTCGCCGAGGGGCGCACGGAGATCGATCGGATTTATCATATCGATCGCGGCTACGAGGCGATCGAAGAAAAGCTCGCCGCCCTCGGCGCGGCGATCAAGCGCGTCCCGGGCTGAAGTCCCGATCATTCTGGGCGCGATGATTCTCGGCGAGATGATCCTCAGCGCGAGGATCCTCAGCGAGATGATCCTCAGCGCGGCCGTACTTTCTGCGGCGCTTCGTCGACGCGGATCTTGATCTCGCCACGCTGGTTGCCGCGCTGGACCTCGATCGAAATACTTTGACCCGGCGATGTGTCGGCGATACGCAACTGCACTTCGCGCGAACTTCGCGGGGCTTTTCCGTCAAGGCCGACGATGAGATCCCCGGGCAGCAAGCCGGCGCGTTGAGCGGGGCTGCCGCCTGCGATTCGTGTGATGCGAACCACGGGGCCGTCGAAACCCGCGCTCCGCGCCCTCGCTTCGTCGATCGTCTCGGTGCCGACGCCGATCCAGCCGCGCAGCACCTTGCCGCGCGTGACGATTTCATTGACGACCCCGCGCACGAGGTTGACCGGAATGGCGAAACCGATGCCCTCGACACCGAGGCTCTTGGCGATGATCGCCGTATTGACGCCGATCAATTCGCCTCGGGTGTTCACGAGCGCGCCGCCGGAGTTTCCCGGGTTGATGGGCGCATCCGTCTGGATGAAATTTTCGAAGGTGGCGATCCCGAGTTGATCGCGTCCGGTCGCGCTGACGATGCCTTGGGTCACGGTCTGCGCAAGTCCTATCGGATTGCCGATCGCGAGCACCACATCGCCCACGCTCAAGGCATCGGATCGACCGAGGCGGATGCTCGGCAGCTCC
>JBIJCL010000031.1:0-11390 GCA_044344725.1 Steroidobacteraceae bacterium
GATGGTGTCGCCGATCATGATCGCTTTACCCTTCAAGTTCTTGTTGTTCGTGCTCGTAGATGGTTGGGGACTTATCCTCGGATCACTTGCAGCCAGTTTCGCGGCGCCATTGCCATGAACGAGACCGGCGTCATCGATCTGGTGAGGGAGTCGATGTGGGTCGGTGGGCTGGTCGCGGGCCCGATTCTGGTGACCGTGCTGCTCGTCGGCGTGATCATCGGTATCTTCCAGGCCGCTACGTCGATCAATGAAATGACGCTCAGCTTCTTGCCGAAGCTGATCGCCGTCATGCTCGTCACGCTTCTCATCGGTGGCTGGCAATTGCAACTGCTAGTCGACTTTGCGCGACGAATCTTCGAGCGGATCGCTGACGTCGGGATGTAAGCCTGTGCTCGATCTCGGCGTACTCACTCTCAATTGGCTCCAATCGATGCTGCTGCCCCTGACGCGGGTTGGCGCCTTTTTTCTTGCGGCACCGCTGTTTACACAATCGGCCGGCATCGGGCGCATCCGCGTGATCTACGCGGCGACGCTATGTCTGCTCATGATGCCGTCGTTTCCGACCTCTCTGTCGGAACCCTCGATGCCCTATGGCGAGCCCAATCTCCTGCTCATTTTGAGCGAGGCGCTCATCGGAGTAACGATGGGGTTGGCGCTCCAATTCGTGACGGCAGCGGTGGTCACGGCCGGTGAGCAGATTTCGATGTCGGTGGGTATCGGCTTTGCGCAGTCCTTCGACCCATCACTCGGCTCGACACCGGTCTTGTCGCAGTTTCTGAATTTGCTGGCGCTGCTGATTTTTCTGACCGCCGGTGGCCACACCATCATGATCGCGATGATCACCGAGAGTATCCGCGCGATGCCTCCGGGTGAATTTCGCTTGATGGATATCCCCGCGTTACTCGAGTTCTCGGGCATCATTTTCAAGGGCGCAGCTTTGCTGGCCGCCCCGCTTTTGTTGACGCTGCTCGCCGTAAACCTCGGAGTGGGTGCACTCTCCCGAGCGACGCCCTCGTTGAACGTTTTCGCCGTCGGCTTTGCCGTGAGCTTGTTGGTCGGCTTCGGGCTGCTTTTCGTGTTGATGCCTGCGATCGGTGAGCGCATCGCCGAGCTGTGGCAGGAGGCAGGAGCCTTTATCCGACCGAAGCTTCTCGGGGAGGGTTGAGGCGTGGCCGAGGAGCAAGGTCAGGAAAAAACAGAAGAACCGACTGCGCGCAAACTCTCGCAGGCCCGCGAGCGCGGCGAATTGCCACGCTCTCCGGATTTTGGCGGCGCGATGGAAGTGCTCGTGATCTGCTTGCTGATGTTTTTCCTCGGCGCCGAGATCGTCGACGGCTTTGCCGAAATGTTGAAAAACGGACTGACGTTCAACCGAGCCCAGATCGAGGACGTTCAGGATCTGCCTCTCGTGGCGGGAGCCCGTCTTTTCGAAGGCCTGTGGGCGGTGAAGTGGTTGCTGCTCGCGTCGGTCGTCGTCGCATTGCTGGCATCGACCCTGAATGGTGGATTCAATTTTTCGGGCAAGGCTGCGGCACCCAAGTTGAGCAAGCTCAATCCGCTCAGCGGCCTGAAGCGGATGTTCGGTGCGCAAGCTTGGATCGGCTTGCTGCGTAACCTGCTCAAATTTTTCGCCATCGCGGCCGTACTCGGTTTCGTGTTGTGGACGCGCCGTGCCGAGATGATCGCGATGTCGCGCGACTCGTTCGAGATGATGATCGCCGCCGGCGCCTCGCTCGCTCTCGTCACATTCACACTAGTCAGTGCTGCCGTAGCGGCGATCGCCTTGCTCGACGTGCCGTATCAGCGCTGGAGCTACTTGCGACGCTTGCGTATGACGATGCAGGAAGTGCGCGACGAGATGAAAGACATCGAGGGTCGACCCGAGGTCAAGCGACAGATACGACGGAAGCAGCGTGAGATGAGTCGCGGTCGGATGCTCGACAAGGTCAAAGACGCCGACGTCGTCATCGTCAACCCCTCGGAGTTCGCCGTCGCACTCGAATACGACGAGATGCGCAATGCGGTGCCGACAGTCCTCGCAAAGGGGCAGGGTGAGATCGCGAAGTCGATCAAAGAGCGTGCCACGCTCGCAGGCGTGCCGATCGTCTCGGCGCCGCCGCTCGCCCGTGCGATCTACTTCACGACCGAAGTGGACGACCCAATTCCGGAGGGCTTGTATCGCGCAGTAGCCGCAGTGCTTGCCTATGTATTCCGACTCAGTGCGATGACACCGGGTCTCGAAACGCCGGTTGCGCCGAAGCCCGAGCTCGCGCCTGAGTTCATGTTCGACGAGTTCGGTAAACCGATGAAAGGGGAAGGCACATGACGGTTCTCGATAAAGCAGCTGCTGCACGACGCAGCGTGATGCGAGGAGATCCGACGGTCGTCCTCATCTGTTCGGCGTCGGCCGAGGTGCTCTCTAACCGTTCGCGCGAGTTTGTGCGTACGCTGCGCAGTGATGGAGCGCGTGTGGAGTTTCATGCGCCCGGTCATGCCGATGGATTGCTCCAGTCGACCAACAGACTTTTGGAGAGCATTCCTCTCGAAGCCATTCTTTCGAGCACTGAATTATTCCCGCCCCATCTGCTCATCATCGATGATGCCGAGACGTTGTCGGGAGCCGAAGCGACCGCGCTTCGACGTCTGGTGCAAGGACTGCGCGGCAGTGCCTTCCGGGTTCTTTTGCTCGCGAAGCGAAGTCGATCCGAGATAGACCGGCTGCCGCTCGCCGACTTGATAGACCTCATGGTGATTTGGGACGCCGACAAGCCAGATAGCGAACCGATCACCGCGAAACGGGCGCCGATCGAGTCGCCCAAAGTCGAGCTTCCGAAAGTCGAGCCAGCCAAAGTTGAGCCGATCAAAGTTGATCCGCCCAAGACGGAGTCGACCCAAGCGGAGCCTGCGAAAAAGACTTCGAAGTCGACGGCAAAGTCGTCGACCGATGAGGTCGCCGCGCCGATACCGGATGTGCTCGCCGATCTTGCGCGTGAACGCGCCGAGACGCGCGGTTTCGATGTGACGTTCTCGCGTCGTTGGATGTCGACCCCACTGAAAGTGGCGGCGGCCGTGATCGTCGTTCTGCTTCTCGGCTATGGCCTTACGAGTGGATTGATGATTTCCAAGGATTCCGAGCCGCTCGTCTATGACTGCGGCTCACATCCCGATCGGGAGTCCATCGACGTGCTGCTCGCTCGGATAGGACGGTCCACTCCCACGCGAGTGACCGCCGAGTCGGGACGTTTTCGTTTGCAGTTGGGTCCGTTTCCGAGCAAGTCGGCCGCAGAGGCCGTGCGGGAACAGGCTTGGCTGCTCGGTTCATGCCGCGTCAATCCGATCGCCCTGAGTGCGATGGAATCGTTGGCACGCAAGGCTGGAGGTTGAGCTCATGACGAACATCCCGACAGGACCGGACGCGACGGAGCCGGAAAACCCGTCAAAAGAATTCACCGGTGTTTTCAAGTCCGGTGATGTCGCCGTACAGAGACTGAAACCGGGGGCGACCTCGGCTGTCTCCGACATCGCTGTGGAGCGCGCCTCCGAAGAGTTGTTCCAGAAATCCGACTTGATCCCGCAAGCAACGGTATCACCGCCGGCCGCGCCGGTCGTCGACGAAGGCGCTGCCGCGGTCGCGAGCGCTGCCGAGACGCTGGAGACCCTCGAAGAGACTGTGGCCAAGGTGGACGCACTCGTCCAGTCGGTGGAACAGCGACAGTCGCAAATCGAAGATGCCCACAACAAAGCCGAGGCGATGCTGGCCGAGGTTAGTCGGATCGCCGAGGCTCTGACTTTTTCGAATGCCCTGCGAGACAGAATCAACGCCACGGTCGCGCGGACGAAGCGCTTGCGTGGTAACGACGGTAACCCGCGAGGTTGACTCGCGTCCGTCGTCGGTAAGGAGGAATTGAAAAATGAGTAAAGAAACCGAATCGAAAGAGGGCGAGGCCGCCAAGGCCGACAGCCCGCTCGAGACGCTCACTTCGCTGGTACTCGATGCGGCGGATGCCGCCAACGACAGTGCCCAGTCGACTCAGGAGGCAATCTCGCGGTTGTCTCAGGTCGTTGATACCAACCTTGATACGACTCGTGCGTTGCGCACGGCACCCGCAATCTTTGGTGCGGTCATTCTGAGCATCGGCATCGCGATCGCCGTCGTCGTGGCGATGGTCTTTTCGAAGCTCGACGAGAGGGCGGCTGCACTCAATCAGGCGATTGTCGTCCAGGAAGAGACTCTCCAAAAAACGGAGAAGACCCTCAAGGCGCTGTCCACGCTCGAATCTGACCTGCAGAAGTTCCAAAAAATCGCGGATGACACCACGCAACGAGCCATCGTGACGCTTCGTGAACAGGTCAAAGCAGATCGCATCGCCTTGCAGCAACTCGAGGTGCGGCGCTTGAACGAAATCCTCGCCTCGTTTCGCGGGGCCGTGGCAGGGGCGCCGCCGCCGGGTTCGGCGCGTCAAAACGAGGAGAACAAACGCTTTGCCGCGCTTGAGAAATCATTGACGGGCCTCGAGGGTGCGATTTCGCGAGTCGATGCGCGCCTTGCTGCGATGGAGCAGCAGAGCGAGAAGCGTATGTCCGCGATCGAAAAATCGATGGGTACGCGATCATCCAGCGAGGCGGGCGGTAAGCGACCCGTGGCGGTTCTGTCCGACGCGCAAACCAAGGACATCAAGGCGACCGCCGCAGAAGTCGGACGGCTCAAGCAGGAAATAGCGAGCTTGCGCGAACTCATCGAACGTCGCGGAAGCGAGTTGCAATCGGGCGTCCCGACGATCAAGAAATAAGAGCACCGATCGGGGTCGGTGTTTTACAGCAGGATCGCGCGGCAGCCGGCATCGCAAAGCTCGGCCGAGCCGCGAACGACTCCGAGTTCGGCTCGTCCTTCGGGCGACAGGCTGCGGATCTTCGCAATCGGCCACCGACTCGCGAACGCCGTGTCTGCCGTCGGCACGAGCAGTACCGAGAGACCCTCTTGCAGGCCAGAATACTTGCCGCTGGCGAGCCAGATTTTGTTTTGATCGGTGGAGACGCTGAGCCATGGCGTCCCGCATCCGAGCGGTTCGACCATGGCCTTTGCCGTGGCGTCCACTTTGTCGAGCACGCGAGTCATCCAGCGCGAACTCGAAGTCGAGGGATGACGACTTCGAATCTGCATTCCCTGGCTGGCGGTCAGCACTCGGGTCGAAATCGTGCGACCGCCACGAGCGGGATCTTCCACGAGCGTCATCGTCACCAGCAACTTGCGCGGTGCGACGATCCAGTCGTCCACGTCACGTTGCGGCGTCGTCATGCCTCGATAATCGACCCGAACCCGCAGCACGTCATTACCCGTGGAGACACCTCGACCCACGACGGGACGGAGGCGGACGTTTCCGGAAAGATTGGTCAGCGCCGAAGGGATGAGATGCTCGAAGCGAACGCGATCGTTGACGGACCAAGCCGGATGAGGCTCACCTGCGACGAATTCAAGATCGACGACGCGCTGCAGTGCTTGCGGAGCGCGACACGTATCGCGCGAGGACATCAGCGGGCCGCACTGGGTGTCCGAGGATCCGCCCCAACGTGTGATCCGTACGGCTTCGGAGATCCGTCCATCCGTGCTGAGCGTGGACTCGAGCTGCCACGGTGCAGGTTGCGACTCGAGACAACGCTGCAGCAGATCGGCATCGCGCTGCAGAGCAGCGTCGGCGTAGAGGTCGCCTCGTGACTGAGCAGACGCGACGACACCGGCGAGACTCATCGCCATCGCGCCGAAGGCGGTGGCGAGAGACCGTGATGTACGGCGTCGAACGGCGTCGGTCATCGACGTTGGAGCCAGGCCACTTTGTCGGCGGGCAGCCGCACGGTCGCCTGATACGAATCGTTTCCGAGTGGTTCGAGTGCGACGACTTCGGCGCCGGCGATCACACCGGAGATCCGCACGCGAATCTGATCCTCGCGAACCCGGCTGTCGTTGATCAAAGAATCGCTGGCGAATTCCACGCCGTAGAGCTGCTCGGCGAGATTGCGATAGGCATCAAGCTTGGCCGCTCGCGCCGCTTGCAATCGACGCTGGGCCGCATCCGCCCCCGGCTGAGCCGTGATCGAAGCGAATCCGATGGCCGTGATGTCAGACAGACCCGTCGGTGCGGACGGGCCATCCTGATGGGTGCTCTCGACCTGGTGGGCGCTCTCGACGACCGCGGCGTGTCGATCACCGGACCGATGATCGAGCCCGACCGATCGGTCGCGGTCTTTCATCTGAACGGTGAACGTCCCCCGCGGGGTGCCCTGCGCGAGCGGGTCCACGACGGAAACAAAAGAACACCCGGCCAGCCAGAGACTAGCGGCCGAGACGGTCAGTATTGGTGCGATACGACGGTCCATGGGCGATCAGTCGGCCCGTGAGCCCGGGCCTTGAGCGTCGATCCCATCCGCACTGGCGGAAACCCGCATGGCACGGTCGTTGCACAACAAGGAAGGGGATATCCCCAGACATGCGGCAAAGCTCGACCTGAAACCCTATAACCCATTGATTTTACTGAAATAAAATGACTTCAATTCCGTTCGACGTAATGTCGAACCTTCGACAACTCGGCAAGAAATTGCCGCTCGAGGCCGTGGCGATTCCGATGGGATTCCTGCTGCTGCTCGGGATGTTGTTGCTTCCCGTGCCGCCGCTGATGCTGGACCTGTTCTTCACGTTCAACATCGCGATGTCGCTGGTGATTCTGTTTCTCGCGATCGCGGCGGCGAGGCCGTTCTCGTTCTCGGTATTCCCCACGGTACTGCTGTTCGCAACTTTGTTGCGCCTGGCGCTCAACGTTGCCTCGACCCGAGTGGTGCTGAGCGCCGGACACGAGGGCACCGACGCGGCAGGGCACGTCATCGAGGCGTTCGGCTCGGTGCTGGTCGCTGGTAACTACGTCGTCGGTATCGTCGTCTTCGCGATCCTCGTGATCATCAACTTCGTCGTCGTCACGAAAGGCGCGGGGCGTGTCTCCGAAGTGACGGCGCGATTCACTCTCGATGCATTGCCCGGCAAGCAGATGGCGGTCGATGCGGATCTCGCCGCCGGGTTGATCAACCAAGAGCAGGCGAGAACGCGACGCCGCGAGATCACCTCCGAAGCCGACTTCTATGGATCGATGGACGGTGCGAGCAAATTCGTTCGAGGCGACGCCATCGCCGGCATTCTGATCCTGATCATCAACATCGTCGGCGGCATTCTCGTCGGCACCATGCAGCACGACATGTCGATGAGCATGGCCGTCGAGCGTTACACCACTCTCGCGGTCGGTGACGGCCTCGTGGCGCAAGTGCCCGCGTTGCTGTTGTCGATTGCGACGGCGATCATCGTGACGCGAGTGTCGGGCGAAGAGTCGCTGCACCAGCAGACCTCGGACCAGTTCAACAATATCGAAGCCTGGTGGTTGACCGCCTGCATTCTCGCGTTGCTTGGCGTGATTCCGGGCATGCCCCACATCGCCTTCCTCTCGCTCGCCGCGATCACCGCTGGCGCCGCGTGGGTCCTCACGCGTAAGCGCGAGGAGAGTCGCCTCGCCGAGAAAAAATCGGATGAAGCACCTGCCGCACCGAAGGAGCTGTCATGGTCCGACGTGCAGCAGGCCGATGCCATCGGACTCGAGGTCGGTTACGCGCTCGTGGCGTTGATCGACACGCAGCAAGGCGGCTCGTTGGTCACACGCATACGCGGTATCCGCAAGAAGCTGACGTACGAACTCGGGTTCCTGATTCCGCAGGTGCACATTCGTGACAATCTCGATCTGCGGCCCGAGGCCTACCAGATCATGGTGAATGGTGTAGTGATCGGACGAGGCGAGGTGAAGCCGACTCGAGAGCTCGCGATCCACTCCGGCGTCGTCCACGGTGAGTTGCAGGGCGTGCGGACCAAAGATCCGACCTTCGGTCTCGAGGCGGTGTGGATCGATCCGGCTCAACGCGATTACGCCCGATCGTTGGGCTACACCGTCGTCGATGCGAGCACCACCATTGCGACCCATCTCAACAAGATTCTGCAGGACAACTGTAACCTGCTGCTCGGACACGATGAGACTCAGCAGCTCGTCGACAAACTTGCCGCGGCAGCGCCGAAGCTCGTCGAAGAATTGATCCCGAAGAAATTGTCGATCGGCGTGCTGACGCAAGTGTTGCAGAATCTGCTCGCCGAGGGCGTATCGATTCGCGACCTTCGCGGCGTGTTGCTCGCGCTCGCTCCGGTGGCGGAGAAGGTTCAGGATATCGACGAACTCACGGGTGTCGCGCGCATCGCGCTCGGTCGCATGATCGTTCAGCAGTACGTTCAGTATGGTGACGAACTGTCGGTGATGACGCTCGCTCCGGAGCTCGAACAGGTGCTGCACGCAACGGCGCGACGCGGACAGGGTGGCAACATCCCCGTGGAGCCGGAACTCGCCGAGGGACTGCTGCGTTCCGTCAGCAAGGCCTCACAGGACGAACTCAACAGCGATCGTCCTGCGCTGCTCGTCACGTCGCCGACATTGAGACCCTGGTTGTCCAGGATCCTGCGTCCGCGAATACCGGGACTCTCGGTTCTTTCTTACTCAGAGCTTCCGGAGGACACGAACCTCCGGGTCAACACCAGCATCACAGTGCAAGCGCGGCAGACCGCGGCGGCGTAACGGGGATAAGTCATGCGTATCGAACGAGTGGTAGCGGGTACCTTCAACGAAGCCAGTGAGCGATCACGGCGTTTGTATGGTCCCGACGTACTGCTGATCTCCTCGAGCCGGGTGGGAAATGCCCATGAATTGCTTGTGTGCACCGACGCATCGTCCAACGACGAGCGGGTGTTCGACGACGCCGCAGCGCGCGGAACTTTTGCCGCGACGATGCAAGAAGAAATGTTGGCGCGACCCAAAGCATCGGTCGACCCCGTCATCACGGATCCCGAGCCGCAGACGGTTACGCGCCCCGTGGATCCCGAAAATGGAGCCGCGCTCGTCTCTCTCATTCGCAAAGAACTGCTCGAGTTGGAGAGACGGATCGTCTCGAACAACGGTGGAGTTCATGGCCTGCGCGAAAAAATGGCGCTGCTCGAACAAGGATTTTCTGCCGGCTATGCCGGGCGTCTCGTCGAGGCGGGTCTCGGTTCGGCGTCGATGGCTCAGTGCCTGCTCGATGATCTGAACCTCGGCGGTCCCGAGATCGGTATCGCTGGCCGGCCGGCGGTATTCGTCGGCCCTGCTGCGGGGGGCAAGACCACCGCCGCGATGCAGGCGGCCCGAGCGATCGCGAACAAAAAGGGATTGCCTGCTGTCGTGAGCGCATCACGCGATGCGCGTCCGGGTGCGCGAGAAAAGTTTTTTGCCATGGCCGATGCCGCGCGCATCGAGTCGAGCTGGGGCGGCGTCGCGCCTGGCGCTTTGGTCGTCGATGCAGGGGGTTACAACCGAGAGGATCTGTCGATCGATCGACCGGAACTTTCGAGCTACGACCTTTATCTTTGCATGCCGGCTTATCTGAACCGAACCACGGCAGCGCGATGGTTCGACAGCGTCAAGTCGGTCACGGGCGTGATTCTCACGCACTGGTCCTCGGCCGAAGTGCCGCTCGGACTTTTGGGTTGCATGGCCGAGCGTGGGCTGCGTCTTGCGGGATTGTCCGCAAGCGCTGATCCGACGGCTTTGCTCGTCGACCCGAACGTCGAGACGTTCGGCGGTCCCGTTCGTGCGGCGCTCGAACTGACGCTCGATCTCACTCCGGCAGGTGTCGAATGACCGACGCTGTCGAGCGCAAAACCCGTTTGATCGCCGTTTCCAGCGGAAAGGGCGGCGTGGGCAAGACGTTCCTGAGTCTCAACCTCTCTGCGGCTCTGGCGACTCGCGGCCATTCCGTTTGGTTGTTCGACGGAGACATGGGGCTCGCGAACGTACACGTTCTTCTCGGAATTCAGCCGCAGTTCGATATCTCCGATGCATTGGAAGGACGCTGCACGCTTTCGCAGACGCTCTTCGACGGGCCTGGCGGTATCAAAATCATCCCCGGTGCGTCGGGAAAGCGGGATATGGCCGAGATAGGCACGCTCGAGATGACGCAGATCATCCAGAGTCTCACGACCTTGACGCCTTCGGCAGATTTCATGCTGATCGACACCGGAGCGGGAATCGGCAAGCACGTCACCACGTTGGCGCGCCTTGCTGACACGATCGCGGTGGTGGTGTGCGATGAACCGGCTTCGCTGGCTGATGCCTACGGTCTGATCAAGGTCATGTACCGGGACTTCGGCAGCCGCAACTTCGAGATCATCGTGAACGATGTCTCGTCAATGCAACGTGGGCATCTGGTGTTCGAGAGACTCCAACAGGTTGCCATGAGGTTTCTCGAGTTGAATCTCGTGTTGGGGGGTATCGTCCCTCACGAGCCTGAGGCCATGATGGTCACTCGTCGACGAGAGACGCTCATCAGCGCCGCGCCACGAAGCGCAGCGACTTCTGCCGTCCTCGAGATCGCCACTCGTTTCGAGAAGTTGAAGGTCCTGACGGAAAGCGCGCGGTCCAACCTCACGCTCGTCGACGGCTCATCCGGAGCTCGAAGCCCATGAAACGGCCCGGCGACGCATACTCTGAGGTGGCGTCATCGACTGCTCCGCATGCCGGTGCGGACTTCGCATCCCATTTCAAATTGGTGAAGCGTGTCGCGGCGCATTTCCGCGGACGCTTGCCGGCCGCAATCGAGCATTCGGACCTCGTTCAAGCGGGGATTGTTGGTCTGATGGAGGCCATCGAGGCCTTCGACCCGGAACGCGGCAATGATTTCGAGACCTTCGCCAAGCTCCGTATCCGCGGAGCCATGCTCGATGAAATACGGCGTGCCGCCTGGGCGCCCCGAAGCACGGTGAAGGTGGCCGTCGAGGCGAGAGCCGCCGCCACTCGGATCGAAAACGAGAAAGGCGTCCCGGCGACGCATCGGCAGATCGCCGACGAACTCGGGCTCGAGGTCGGGCGCTACCATGAGTTGCGGGGGCGTAATCAGGGCCTCGCAGGCTCTGTGACGCTCGAGGAGATCAACTTTGCGAGCGAAGAGCCGACCCCGGACGAAGTGGCCGACGAACAGAGTATTCGTGCAGCGCTCAAGCAAGGGATCGCATCTTTATCTGAGCGCGAGAAAACGATCGTTGCGCTTTACTACGACCGCGAGCTCACGCTTCGTGAAATCGGAGCAGTGCTCGAGGTTAGCGAATCGCGAGTCAGTCAGATGCTGACCGCGATCGCGAAACAGCTGCGATCGTTGATCAACGGGAGCAGCGAAGGCGCTACCAAGAAAACGGGGCAGGTCACCGGCAAGGTACCTCCTCCACCCCGCGAATCCGCGCGAAAAAACGGGGAGCTGCGGGGTTAATTATCGTACAGGGCTGTGTGCCC
>JBIJCL010000280.1:0-2963 GCA_044344725.1 Steroidobacteraceae bacterium
CGTCCGTAAATCTTTGTTGCGAACGTCCTGCGGGAAGATCCAGTTCGCGCTCATCGCGAACGATGGCAAATCCGGGCACGGCACGACCCATGAGGGTGCTCGATCCGTTGACGGGTCGATACAGCTCAGCCGGGACTGCGCCCGGCTCGGCGGAGCTGTAGATGGTGAGCCCGGTATCGGCAAGGACGCTCGGAACGAGAATCGCCGCAATGCAAAGCGAGGTCAAAGACCGAAACAAAGTCTTGCCACATCCGAGTATCGCCATGACGGACTCCCAAATTTTCGCGATCAGCCGCCCCTCAAGGTGCTCGCCGGCGGTTGCTTCAAGACGCTGCGCGTAGCGAGCCAACCGCTCGCCGCAACCAGCGTCCCGCCGCCCAACAAACCGAATATCCAAAGCAGAGGGTCGAAGGAATAGGACACCTGCAATATCTGCTCGGCCAAAAAATAACCGGCGATCGATGCGCCCGTCGCGGCCAGCAGCCCCGACAGGAGCCCGAGCGCACTGAACTCGGCCAGGATGCCACGCGCTACGGTTCCGCGACTCGCGCCCAGGGTGCGCAACATCGCACTTTCATAACGTCGCTCGTCTCGCGAGGCCTGCACGGCCGCGAGCAACACGACGAGACCTGCGAACAGTGTGAAGACGAATACACTCTGCACCGCCATCGCAGCCTTATCGACGACCGAACGAACCTGTGACAGCAGATCGTCGAGATCGAAGACCGAGACACTCGGGAACCGACGCACCAGATCGGAGATCACGCGTCCGTCACCCGGCTTGAAGTAGGCACTCGTCATCCAGGTTCCCGCGAGTTCATCGAGGAGTCCTGGCGGAAACACGATGAAGAAATTGGGCTGGAAGCTATCCCATTTGATTTTACGAACGCTCGCCACCTCGGCCTCGATCACTTCACCTGCGATATCGAAGGTCATGCGATCCCCGATCTTGAGCCCGAGACCTTCCTGATACTCATCGGAGATCGACACGATCGGACGTCCGTGCTCGGCCTGAGTCCACCAGCGTCCCGCGACGATCTGGTTGTCATCACCAAGCTCAGCCTGCCACGTGATGTTCTGATCGCGACGCGAATAACCTTCGCCACGGGGATCGACGAACTGCAGGGTCTGTATCGGCTGCCCGTTGATCTGCGTGAGCCGAGCTCGAATCATCGGTAATGCACGGGATCTCGAGGCGCCCTGCTCGTCGAGAAAATCGAAGAACGCCAGACGCTCGTCGGGCGGAATGTTGATGAAGAAAAAGTTCGGCAGATTTTCGGGGAGACTGCGACGCCAATCGGTCAGCAGATCGTTGCGCACGACCGCGAGCAGCAGCAGCACCATGATGCCGAGACCGAAAGCCACGATCTGCACGACGCTCTCTGCGCGGCGCCGACTCAAGTTCGCGATGCCGTAACGCCACGACACACCGACCGTACCTCGCATCGAGCCGGCGACTCGAACCATCGCCCAGCCCGCCACGGCGAGCACGGCGGTGAAAATCGTGAGCCCGATGGTGAAGCCGGCGAAGAGTCTCGCATCGCGCACGACCCACCAGACGAGAAACACGACGGCAGCGATCGCCGGGCCGAATGCGAGCCAGACCACGGGTGGTGGCGGTTCCATATCTCGTCGCAGCACCCGAATCGCCGGCACGCGCGACAACTGCAGCAAAGGTGGCAGCGCGAATCCTGCGAGCAATGCGATGGCGGTCAGGAAACCGAGACCGAGCGGCAGCCAATCGGGTGGCGGAAGATTGGCACGCAACAGTCCCTCGAGGGCGCGCAGCAACCACTCTTGCGCAAGGAACCCGATACCCGATCCGATGAGTGCGGCCACGACGGCGATGATGCAGAGCTGAACGAGACTCATCGACAGCGTGAACGCACGCGTCGCACCCACGGTTTTGAGCAACGCCACAGAGTCGAGGTGACGCTGCACGTAGCGTCGCGCCGCCATGGCGACCGCGATGGCGCAGAGCAACACGGCGACGAGACTCGCCAGACTCAAGAAACGGCCAGCGCGATCGATCGCGTTCTGGATTTGAGGACTCGCCTCACTGACGTCGAGGAGGCGCTGTCCACGCTGCTTGGCTTTGTCGAGCCAGGCCTTGAAACTGACGACGGCGTCGCGCTCACCGGCGAACAGCAAAGCATGTGTCGCGCGCGAGCCCGGCTGCAGCAGTCGAGTTGAGGGCAAATCGTCGGCGTGCATGAGCATCGACGGTGCGAGCTCACCGAACCCACCCCCCTGATCGGGTCGGGTGATGAGCACACGAGTGATGCGGAACGTGGCGGCACCCACGGATACGGTGTCTCCCACTGCGACGTCGAGCGCTGCAAGCAGCTTCGAGTCGGGCCAGACCTCGCCACGCACAGGACCGCGGCCCACGGCCACCGGAACGCCGAACGCTTCGTTTGCAACGCCCACCGTACCGCGCAGTGGGTAGCCTTCGCTGACCGCACGCACATTCGCAAGTTGGTTACGGTCGTCGCGGAACACGACACTGAGCACGGACGTGCTGCGCGCCGTACGGAGTCCGCGATTTTTCGCCTCGGTGACATAGGTCTCTTCGGGGGCGGCCGACCCGGACTCGAGGCGCAGGTCTGCAGCGAGCACCTCGTTGGCCTGCAGCGCAACCGACTGACTGATGCGGTTGACGAGAAAACCCACGCCGGTGAGCGCGCCCACCGCCACGATGAGGGCGATCAATAAAATACCGAGCTCGCCCGACTTCCATTCGCGGCCGAGCAGACGTACTCCGAGGATGGCGGAACGACGCAGCATGTTCAGCCCGGGGCGAGACGCCCCGCCTCCATGACCCAGACCCGGTTACAGCGCGCGGCGAGTGCTCGATCGTGGGTGACCAAGACGAGGGTGGTTCCCGAGCCGGTATTCAAATCGAAGAGCAGATCGGCGATTCGACCGCCAGTGACGGTGTCGAGATTTCCAGTGGGTTCGTC
>JBIJCL010000032.1:0-11229 GCA_044344725.1 Steroidobacteraceae bacterium
GAATTGCGGCTTCTGCGTCACGACGCTGATCACGCCTGCCGACGCGTTCTGACCGAACAACGTGCTCTGTGGGCCGCGCAACACTTCGACGCGCGAGACGTCGACGAGGTCACCGATGGCGCCCGCTGAACGCGAACGGTAAACGCCGTCGATGAACACACCGACCGAAGGTTCGATACCGGGGTTGTTCGCGCCGTTGCCGAATCCGCGAATGATGAAGTTGGTGTTGGTCGAAGTTTGCAGCGTCGTGACGCGCAGCGATGGGATGATCGACGCGAGGTCGCTCACGTCCTGGATCGACGCTTTGTTGATGGTCTCGACTGAGGTGACCGACACAGCGACCGGAACATCCTGCAGAGTCTGTTCGCGCTTGGTGGCGGTGACGACGATCTCTTCAAGCCCTTCGCTGTCTTGCGCAACGGCGGTGCCGGTGAGCAACGTCAGCGAGACGGCGAGACCAACGATTGGGAATCTCTTCATTGACAGGCCCCTCTATTTGTACCCGCTCCGAACCTCGTGGTCCGACGGGCCGTTGTTTAGTTCGGACATCATTCTAACCCCAACCCGCGGGAAAAAGCCCAAGGGGGGCGCACCGAAATCACGGTTGTGGGTTATTCGCCACGAACCCGATCAGAGACGGCTCGCAGCGCGGCGACGAGTCGGGTGTTGCCGTCGTCCGTCAGTTCAATGTATTTGCGGCGTCGGTCTTTGGGATCTTGGGTGCAGGACACGAGCCCGGCCTCCAGCAGTCGTTCGATGCGGCGGAGGGCAGTGGTCACCGGGCTTTTTGAGGCGAGGCAGAGGCTGGTAACGGAGACGCGACGCCGAGACAGTCGGGCGCGCATCAGTTCGGAGAGCATGCTCCAGCAGGCGTCGGGCTCGAGGATGCCGACGAGGGCGCCCGATCGGCACTCGTCGATGTCGTCGAGCAATTGCAGGAGTCTCAGTTCGCTCGACGGGTCCCGGATGGGTGCACGCCGCGCGGAAGGCACGAGGGACGCCCGCTCGATCAGACGTTCGATGTTAGACCCGGGTGCTTGATCGACTTCCCGCAAGCGGGAGTTGCGCAGGGAATGATGTCTTTTTTGGGCCTCGAGCACGGCCCGCAACAAAGTTCGGCGTGCCACCGGCTTGGGGAGAAAGTCGGCGATTTCGCCCCTCGCGGCCTGGGCGTATCGGCCGAGGATGACCGGTTCGGCGACGACGATGACTTGAATATCGTCGGCGAGGCCTGCTTCGCGAAGTTCGGTGAGATTGTCGCGACCCGGCACGGCGAGGGGGTCGATGACCACGACGCCGATGCCAGGCTGAGTTCGCAGCTGCATCGACGCTCCGTCGGAACCGGCGATGCGGTCGGCGATCACCACCTGCATATCGGACTGGGTCAAGGCGCGAGCCATGAATTCGGCCGAAGAGGGATCGGAGTCGACGATCAAGACGAGGGCTTCGCCGAGTGGATCCGATTTTCTTGGACCTTCTGTCAGGAGCGGTTCTTCGCCGAGGTCTAACGCTGACATTCTGACCCCCTCAAAGGATGTGACCAAATATTTATGGGAGATTTGTATCCCATGATGCTCCGATCAATCCGTCAAAGTCCAGATGGTTCCGGTGCGGGGTGAATCCGGAGCGAGTTTTCTTTGATGTTGCGAGAACGCGACATCGTCGGACCGTTGAGTCATTCGTGATTTTCCTGTCTACTTGCAGGGTTAGGTCTCTTCCCCTTCCTCCCTCAGGAGTTGTCCATGCGCAACAAGATGGTTGCACTTTTTGTGGCCGCTGCGATCTCGCAGGCCGCGTTTGCCCAGAACGCCTCGCAAGGCGGTGTCGACGAACTCGAACAAGTGGTCGTTACCGGTACGCGTGTGGCGAATCGTTCGGCGCTCGATACGGCGGTACCCGTCGACATCGTTCCGACCGATGCACTGACCAACATCGGTGTGGCCGAACTCAACCAAGCGCTGTCGGTCGCGCTGCCCTCATTCAACTTCCCGCGTCCGGGTCTGACGGACGGAACGGACACCGTGCGTCCGGCTACGCTTCGCGGCCTCGCTCCCGACCAGACGCTCGTGCTCGTCAACGGCAAGCGTCGTCACGCCGCTGCGCTCGTCAACGTAAACGGCACCGTCGGTCGTGGTTCGGCGGCAGTCGATCTCAACACCATTCCGAATGCCGCCGTTCGCGCGATCGAAGTGCTGCGCGACGGTGCGTCGGCGCAGTACGGCTCCGATGCGATCGCCGGCGTCATCAACTTGCGCATGCGCGAAGACCGCGATGGCGGTGAATTCACGCTGAGCTACGGCCAGCGCGATTCGCAGTATGAAAATTTGACCGGTGCCGCGCCCGCCGGCGCGACGTGGTCTGCGCCCAGCGTTTTGAAGCGTAGCGTCAGCGACGGCGAAACCCTCACCCTCAGTGGTTGGAAGGGCTTTGCGCTCGGCGATTCAGGGTTCCTCACGATCTCGGCCGAGTACAAAGATCAGGAGCGCACCGAGCGTGGTGGCTACGACATGCGTCGCCAATACCCGCTCGTCAACGGCGCGTTCGATCCCCGCGAACTCACGTTCAATCGGTTCAGCCAGTGGTATGGCGAACCCGAGATGAAGCAGACGACGCTCTTCGCCAATGCGGGCGTCGAGTTGAGTGAATCGAGCAGCCTCTATGGTTGGGCGAGCTACCAAGACCGTTCTGCCCTGTCGGCGGGTTTCCAGCGTCTCGCGGACGATCCGTCGGGCCGCAACGTGCTCTCGATCCATCCGAACGGCTTTTTGCCGAAGATCCAGCCGGACGTCACCGACTACTCGCTCGGTTTCGGTTCGCGTTGGGAGATGGGTGAGTGGGACATGGACGCATCGGTGGTCTATGGCTACAACGAGATGATGTTCACCATCGTCGACACGCTGAACCGCTCGCTCGGCGCAGCGAGCAAGACGTCGTTCGATGCGGGTGGTTACGATCACGAGCAGATCGTCTTCAACGTGTCGGGTGTTCGCACGTTCGATGTGTCGGGACTCGCGTCACCGCTCAACTTGGCGCTCGGCGTCGAAGCTCGCCAGGAGTCGTACAGCATCACCGCGGGTGAGCCGGATTCCTGGCGCAACGGCGGCGTACGCTTGCCGCTCGGCACGCCGGGTTGCACGTCGCCGACTGCGGCCGATACGGCGGCGGGCGGTTGCCCGGCCCCGTCGGGTGCCCAGGTATTCCCGGGCTTCCGTCCGGCGAACGTCGTCGACGAGAGTCGTGAGGCCGTAGGTGCCTACATCGACATCGAAGCCAATGTCACCGACAAATTGCTCGCCTCGATTGCGTTCCGTGCCGAGGACTACTCGGACTTCGGCAGCAACGTGTCGGGCAAGATCGCGGCGCGTTACGACTTCAGCGATACCGTGGCGGTACGTACGTCCTACTCGACGGGCTTCCGTGCGCCGTCGCTGCAGCAGCAGTACTTCGCCACGACGTCGACGAACTTCATCAACGGTGTGCCGTTCGATATCACCACGTTCCCGGCGACTGATCCGGTCGCTCGCGCGCTTGGTGCCAAGCCGCTCGACTCCGAAGACTCCACCAACGTGTCTGTGGGTGTGGTGTTCCAGCTCGGTGACGGCGCGAGCTTGACGCTCGATGCGTACAAGATCGAGCTCGAGAATCGCATCGTGTTGTCGGAGAACCTCACCTCGGCAGGCGTGCGTACGTTCCTGACGAATCAGGGCTTCATCGGCATCGGTGGTGGTCGATTCTTCATCAACGGCGTCGACACCACGACCGAAGGTCTCGATGTGGTCTTCAACTACCCCATCAAACTCGAGTCGGGTGGTCGCTTCGACATCACGGCGACGGCGAACTTCAACGAGACGAAGGTGACGAAGATTCCGACGACCGCACAGCTCTCGGCTCTGAGTCCGTCGCCGATCCTGTTCGATCGCAACAACCGCCTCACGTTCGAGAAGGGCACGCCGAAGGATAAATTCGCGCTGTCCATGTCTTGGACGCAGGGCGACTTCGGTGTGACGGCGCGTGCCACGCGCTACGGTGACGTGCTTTCGGCGCAGAACGCGCCGACGGTGACGGCTCCGGACTTCTTGCTCACGGCGAAGACTTTGGTCGACCTCGAGGCCCGTTACACCGTCAGCGAGCGCATCAAGCTCGCCGTGGGTGCGGACAACGTGTTCGACGAGTATCCGGATCCGCATCCGCCGGGCCTCAACTCGACGGGCGCGACTTCGTTCTCGAACCTCTCGCCCTTCGGTCGATCGGGCCGCTTCGTCTACGGTCGCGTGACGTTCGGTTTCTGATCATTTGACGCTCATCAAGGTCGCACCCGAGGTCGTGCTATTGCACGGCTTCGCGGTGCAGACCCGAGACTTGGACGCGGCGGTCGAGACCATCTCGGCCGCCGCGCCGTTTCGGCACCTCAAAACTCCGGGCGGCCGCGCGATGTCGGCCGCCATGACCAGTTGCGGACGCTGCGGCTGGTACAGCGACTCTCGGGGTTATCGTTACGAACGGCTCGACCCTGAAAGCGGCAAGGCTTGGCCCGCCATGCCGACGATTTTTTCGACGCTTGCTCATGCCGCCTCGATGGCTGCAGGCTTCGGGCCCTTCGAACCGGACACTTGCCTCATCAATCGCTACGCATCGACCGCCCAGATGGGTGCCCACCGCGATGCCGACGAGCGTGATTTCTCTCAGCCCATCGTGTCGGTCACGCTCGGCACGCCCGCGACATTTCTTTGGTATGGCGCGGAGCGCCGCGGATCACCGTTGAAGGTGCGTCTGCTGCCAGGTGACGTGTTGGTTTGGGGTGGCGCGGCGCGCAAGGGCTATCACGCCGTTCAAAAACCCGAGGGTGGCGTGCGCATCAACCTGACATTCCGCAAGGCGCTCTGAGCGCCTGCGGTCAATTGCCCGTCGCTGGGAGTCTTCAGCGCTCTCCGCGCTAGACCAACACGCGTTCGATACCGCCTGCGTTGGCCTGCTCGACGTATTCGCGCATCCAGTTTTCGCCAAGGACGTGCTTGGCGATTTCGACGACGATGTAGTCGGCATCGAGTGCCGTTTCGTCTTCGTAGCGTTTGAGACCCTGCAGGCAGGATGGGCAGGAGGTGAGCACTTTGACCTCGCCGGTGAAGCCGTCGGAACGCGCCGCGCGCACGCCTTTCTGCATTTCTTCGGCCTTGCGGAAGCGAACCTGCGTGGAGACGTCGGGACGCGAGACCGCGAAGGTGCCCGACTCGCCGCAGCAGCGGTCGTTCTTGGCGACGCGGCCATTCGCATCGGAGTTGACGAGCTGGTTGACCACCTTGAGGGGCTCGTAGCTCTTCATCGGCGAGTGACAGGGGTCGTGGTAGAGGTAACGGACGCCCGTGACGCCCTCGATACGCACGCTTTTCTCCATGAGGTATTCATGGATGTCGACGATGCGGCAACCGGGGAAGATCTTGTCGAATTCGTAGCCCTGCAACTGATCGAAACAGGTGCCGCAGCTCACGACCACGGTTTTGATATCGAGGTAGTTGAGCGTATTGGCAACGCGATGGAAGAGCACGCGATTGTCCGTGATCATCTTCTCGGCCTTGTCGAAGTCGCCCGAGCCGCGTTGCGGATAGCCGCAGCAGAGATATCCCGGCGGCAGCACGGTTTGCACGCCGACATGCCAGAGCATCGCCTGTGTGGCGAGGCCGACTTGCGAGAACAAACGTTCGGAGCCACAGCCCGGGAAATAAAAGACGGCCTCGGCGTCGCTCGAAGTGGTCTTCGGATTACGGATCACCGGGACGTAGTTGCGGTCTTCGATATCGAGCAAGGCCCGCGCAGTTTTCTTTGGAACCCCGGCGGGCATGCGGCGATTGACGAAGTGTACGACCTGCTCGCGGATCGGCGCCTTGCCGGTGGTAGCGGGCGGCGCCTGCACCTGCGGCTTGGCGAAGGCCTTGAGCATCTGGTGTCCGAAGCGCTGAGCCTTGAACCCCCACTCGATCATGCCCTTGCGGACGAGCTTGATCGTCTCTGGATTGGTCGCATTGAGAAACAACATCGAGGCCGCCGTACCCGCGTTGAATCGCTTCTTGCCCATGCGGCGCAGCAGATCGCGCATGGCCATGGAGACATCGCCGAAGTCGATGTCGACGGGGCAGGGCGCTTCGCACTTGTGGCACACGGTGCAATGGTCGGCGACGTCGCCGAACTCGTCCCAATGACGGATCGAGACGCCGCGACGCGTCTGCTCTTCGTAGAGAAACGCCTCGATGAGCAAAGACGTCGCGAGGATCTTGTTACGCGGACTGTAGAGCAGGTTGGCGCGCGGCACGTGGGTCGCGCACACCGGCTTGCACTTACCGCAACGCAGGCAGTCTTTGACTGCCGTCGAAATCGTGCCGATGTCCGACTGCTGCATGATGAGCGATTCGTGCCCGAGCAGGTTGAAGCTCGGTGTGTAGGCGCGACTCAGGTCGCCACCCGGCAGCAGTTTGCCCTTGTTGAATCGGCCCTCGGGGTCGATGCGGCGTTTGTAGTCGCGCAGACCCGCCGTTTCTTCTTGGGTGAGGAACTCGAGTTTCGTGATGCCGATACCGTGTTCGCCCGAGATCACCCCACCGAGATCACGGGCGATTTTCATGATGCGCGCGACGGCCGCGTTGGCTTCCTGCAGCATCTGATAATCGTCAGAGTTCACCGGAATATTGGTGTGCACGTTGCCGTCGCCGGCGTGCATGTGCAGCGCTACCCATACGCGACCCTTGAGCACGCGTTGGTGAATAGCCTGCAACTCTGCCCGGATGGGAGCGAAGGCATCGCCGGCAAAGATTTCGGAAAGAGGCTCGCGTAGCTCACGTTTCCAGGACACACGCAGACTGCGATCTTGTAGTGCCGCGAAGACGGTTCTTCCATCGAGCGGTGCATCGAGATCGTTCAGCAGTTGCTTCCAGCGGTTTCGAACCTCGACCACGAGCTCGCGTGCGCGCGAGGGGCGATCAGCGAGGATCTCGGCGCGCGAGAGCGCGTCGAATTCGGCATCGCCTGTCTTACCCGGGCGCAGTTCGGTGCGTAGGAATTCCTCGAGCGCATCGGCAAGGCGAAGCTTGTTCGCGATCGACAGCTCGATATTGATCCGCTCGACGGCATCGGTGTAATCGCCGAGTCGCGGCAACGGAATGACCACGTCTTCGTTGATCTTGAAGGCGTTGGTGTGGCGGGCGATCGCAGCGGTGCGCGCGCGATCGAGCCAGAATTTTTTGCGGGCATCGGCGCCGACGGCGATGAACCCCTCGCCGTTTCGTCCGTTGGCGATGCGAACGACCTCCGAGGTCGTCCGTGCGACCGCCGCTTCGTCTTCTCCGACAAGATCGCCGATCAGCACCATCTTGGGTAGTTGAGCGCGCTTGCTCTTGGTGACGTAGCCGACGGCCTTGAGGTAACGCTCATCGAGGTGCTCGAGCCCGGCGAGTTTGACGCCGTGTGCACGATCCGCTGCCGCGAGATGATCGATGATCTCGACGATGGACGGGATGGCTTCGCGCGCCTGCCCAAAATATTCGAGGCAGACGGTGCGACTGTGGCGCGGCATGCGGTGGACGATCCACCGAGCTGCGGTGATCAGACCGTCGCAGCCTTCTTTTTGAACGCCCGGAAGGCCGCCCAGGAATTTGTCGGTGACGTCTTTGCCGAGGCCGGCCTTGCGGAACAGCGAGCCCGGCATGCGCAGGGTTTCGGAGCGCAAAATCTTTGCGGAGGCAGCGGCGTCGCGACCGTCCTTCCAAGTGAGGCGCCATTCGACCTCGGGCGCGTCGTGGATCTTTCCGAGGTTGTGGCCGATGCGCTCGACCTCGAGCCAATTGCCGTCGGGGTCGACCATCCGCCACCAAGCGAGATTGTCGACCGCCGTACCCCACAGTACGGCTTTCTTGCCGCCCGCGTTCATGGCGATGTTGCCGCCGATGCACGAGGCGTCGATGGAGGTGGGGTCGACGGCGAAGACGAAACCCGCGCGCTCGGCCGCATCGGCGACGCGCTTGGTGACGACGCCGGCTTCCGAAAACACGGTGGGGATACGCCGCTCTTCGCCGGGCTCGCCGAGGCCCGGCAGCGCAACGTGCTCGACTTCGGAGACACGCTCGAGTTTTTCGGTGTTGATGACGGCCGAAAGCGGCGTGAGTGGGACGACGCCACCGGTGTATCCGGTTCCGCCGCCACGCGGGATCACGCTGAGGCCGAGTTCGATGCAGGCTTTCACAAGCCCCGGGATTTCGTCTTCGGCGTCCGGGCAGATGACTACGAAGGGGTACTCGACGCGCCAGTCGGTTGCATCGGTGACGTGCGAGACGCGCGCGAAAGCATCGAAGCGAATGGCGTCCGCGCGAGTGTGTTTGCCGAGCAATCGTCGGGCTCGAGCACGAAGCTTGCTGGTGACTGTGAATGACTCGGCGAAGGCGTCGACGGCGCGCTCTGCGGCTTCGAGCAGCAGCCCGACTTTTCGGTCACGCTCGCGATCGAGCGTCGTACCGCCGGACTCCCGGCGTCGGTCGATTTCGCCGAGTCGGTGCTCGAGCGCATCGATGAGCATCCGCCGACGACGCGGGTTATCGAGCAGGTCGTCTTCGAGATAAGGATTGCGCTGCACAGCCCAGATGTCGCCGAGCACTTCGTACAGCATGCGTGCCGAGCGGCCGGTGCGGCGTTCGCCGCGCAGTTCGTCGAGCAGGTCCCAACACTCCGCACCGAGCAAACGGATGACGACCTCTCGATCGGAGAACGAAGTGTAGTTGTAGGGGATCTCGCGGATACGCGGAGCCACGCTCTCAGGTTGAGCGAACAGAGGCAGTTCAGCGACGACAGCGTTCATGGTGATATTCCGACCATCCTTTGTCGGGGCCCGCATTGTCCCATTGTTGGCCTATCATTTGGGGGTTTATGACGAACTCATCCCAACAAAATCCTCAAGCGGCCCAAATGGCCGACGAGTCCATGCTCCGAACACTGAGGTATCAGGTCGAAGCCTTGTGGCCGCAGGAGTCGAAGCTCTTCTCTCGCTATGCACTACCCCGAGGCGCCCGAATCCTCGACCTCGGTTGCGGAACGGGCGAGGCAACTTTGCGTTTGGCTGCAATGTTCCCCGGGGCCGAGGCGGTGATCGGGGTGGACCTGATGCCCGAATTGCTCAGTGTGGCGCGCGAACGCGTACAAGAGGGTGGAGGGATCGTGACGTTCGAGCAGGGCGACGGATTCGCCCTTCGCTTTCCGGACGAGTATTTCGATCTCGTGGTGTGCCGCCACGTCACACAGATGGTGCCGCAGCCCGAGCGCATGCTGCGGGAGATCCATCGCGTGCTGCGTCGCGGGGCTTGGGCGCACGTGCTGAGCGAAGATTACGGAATGTTGCATTTCCCCGAGCGCGATGGCGTCGATCCCGATCGTCTTTGGCATCGGGCGGTGGTCCCGTTCACCAAGGCGACCGGTACCGACTCGCGTATCGGGCGGCGTACCTTACCTATGATGCGTGCAATGGGATTCAGTCACCTTGGAATCCAATATTTGACCCTCGACACCGAGCGCGTCCCGCGTGAGGCGTTCGCGGGCATCCTGATCGCGTGGCGCGACGGTTATACGGCGCCGCTCGCCGAACACTCGGGTATGTCGTTGGAGGAAGTGCGCGGCATGTTCGATGCGATCATCGCGACTCTTGAAGACCCCGACGGCTACGGCGTCTGGCAGGTGCCGGTGGTGGCGGGACGACGCGCGTGAGTGCCGAACGCGTAAGCGTTGAGCTCGTCGCGCACCCTGCGTGTGGCAATTTGGGGGCAGCGGGCGCCGTGTCGGTTCATGTCGCCGCGACGTCCGATGTTTTGAACCTGACGTACGACCTGCGATCTCGTGTGCCCATTAAGAGCCCGAGCTTGCAGGGCGAGCGGGCCGGTCGGTTCAACGAGCTCTGGTTTCGTACGTGTTGCGAGTTGTTCCTGCGAGATCCGCTGCATCCGGGACCCTACCTGGAGTTCAACTTCTCACCCGCCGGTGATTGGGCATCCTATGCGTTCGACGGCACCCTCCGGGGTATGCGCTCACACCACTGGTCGGGACCAATCCAAGCGCCAAAGATTACGCAGGCGTCGGATGATCGATTTGGGTATCGTCTCGTGGTCGAGGTGTCGATCCCGAGGGTTGCGATCGGAGCGTGTACCCAGTGGTATCCCACCGTCGTCCTCGAGACGATCGCGGGAATTTCTTTGTGGGCGATCTGGCATCCGGTCGACCGACCACACTTCCATCACCCGGACAATTTCTTGAGGGCACCAGAGATCCCATGATCCGCTTCGGAATCGACCGGCTCATCGACGAGCCCACGCTTCGTGCACCACTCGAGGGGCGGCGTATCGGCGTACTCGCCCACCCGGCATCCATGACGGCCGATTTTCGACACAGCCTCGATGCGCTCGCGTCGTTGCCAAGACTGAAAATCACCGCAGCGTTCGGCCCACAGCATGGCTTGCGGGGCGACAAGCAAGACAACATGATCGAGTCGTCGGATTTCATTGATCCGGCACTCGGCATTCCGGTGTTCAGTCTCTACGGCGAGGTTCGCCGACCCACCGATGCCATGCTCGATCACTGCGATGTCATTCTGGTGGATTTGCAGGATCTCGGCTGTCGGATCTATACCTTCATCACGACGTTGCGGTATGTGCTCGAGGCGGCCGCCCGGCTCGGCAAGGCGGTGTGGGTGCTCGATCGCCCTAATCCCGCGGGGCGACCCGTCGAGGGTCTCTCCTTGCGGCCCGGATGGGAGAGCTTCGTCGGCGCTGGCGAGATGCCGATGCGCCATGGACTCACCCTCGGAGAGCTCGCTCATTGGTTCGTGCAGCGCGGTGATCTCAAGCTCGAACTTCAAGTGGTTGGCATGCAAGGCTGGCTGCCGGAGCAACGGCCAGGTTGGGGCTGGCCACTCGGTGAGCGCAGTTGGATCAATCCGAGCCCCAATGCGCCCAATCTCTCGATGGCGAGGGCGTATGCCGGAACCGTGATGGTCGAGGGCACCACATTGTCCGAAGGGCGCGGTACGACCCGGCCCCTCGAGGTGTTCGGCGCACCCGACATCGAGGCGGACAAACTGCTCGAGGCGATGCATCGAATCGCGCCGCAGTGGCTCGCAGGTTGTCGGCTGCGACCGTGCTGGTTCGAACCGACTTTCCACAAGCATGCGGGCAAACTGTGCAACGGGCTGCAGGTACATGTGGACGA
>JBIJCL010000033.1:0-11201 GCA_044344725.1 Steroidobacteraceae bacterium
GGATTCCAACTTGCTGAAATCCGGCGGACTGATAGAGACGGACGGCACCGACGTTACTCGGCCGTACTTCGAGGAAGAGATCGGCCGCGCCGCTCGCCCGCGCAAGGTCGGTGAGATGCGTCAGCATTTTGCCGCCCATGCCGCGACACCGATACTCGGGTCGAATGCAGAGGTTGAGGATATGCGCTTCGCCTGCCCCGACGCTCAGGATGCCGTAGCCCACCAAGAGACCGTCGACGTCGGCGACGCGACAGATATAACCCGCGCGAAGACAATCGCGAAAGATGCCCTCGCTCCACGGATAGGCATAACCCGCCCGCTCGGCCTCGGCGACCGCTGGGACGTCGTCCTCCAGCATTCTCCGGAAGCCGAATTTCGGGATGGGTAAATCTTTGAGTACGGTGGCCATCGTGTTCGTTGCAGGGCGCTTTACGCCCCGACATTCAGCTCTGCGTAGATCCGGCGCGCAAATTTGAGATCTTCCCAAGCCTTTCGCTTCTCGCCAGGACTACGCAACAGATAAGCGGGATGATACGTGACGACGACCGGCGTGTTGAGAGCGCCGAATCGGTGCACGCTACCTCTCAACTTCCCGAGAGGCGTTTCGGTTCCGAGAAGGTTTTGGGCCGCCACCCGCCCGAACGCCAAGATGATCTTCGGCTGGACGAGCGCCACTTGCCGATGAAGGTATGGCAAGCACTCGGCCACTTCCTCGGACTTGGGGTCGCGGTTGTCGGGCGGTCGGCACTTGAGGACGTTGGCGATGAACACCGACTCGCGAGGCAGCTCGATTGCGGCGAGCATCGCGTTCAGCAACTGTCCGGCGGCTCCGACGAAGGGCTCACCCTCGCGGTCCTCATCGGCTCCGGGCGCCTCACCGACCACCATCCAGTGCGCGGCCGTGTCGCCGACGCCGAACACCGTCTGGGTTCGTGTCTGGTGCAAGCCGCAGCGCTGACACTCTCGAACGCAGGCCCGTAACGCGGACCAGTCGAGTCCATCCACCTTGATGACCGGGCCAGGCAGTACCGTCGGTGAATCAGACGCGATCGGTGATTCCGCAGCAGGCATTGCTCTGCGAACCCATTGCTCGATACCGAGCGCATCGAGGTAGCGCGCCCGGCGTTGCTCGTCAGTCATTTCCCGTCCGACGCAGGCGCCGGATGACGTACATCACGGGCGCGAGCAGTACGTAGATCGTGAACAGGATCAACAGCATCGTCGGCGGCTCAGCAGCCACGAGCGCCAATGAAATCGGCACGATCACGAAGTAGAAAAACTTCATGCGTGCGTTCCAATCGATTTGCTTGATGCTCGGATAAGGAATGCCAGAGACCATCATGACGCCAGCGAAGAGACAAACGACGAAGGTGAGTACGAGACCGAGGAGCTCGAGGTCATACCACTCGCTCGAGAACCATACGAAGGCCGCCACGAGCCCCGCAGCCGACGGGCTCGGCAGACCCTCGAAGTAACGTTTGTCGACGGTCGCCGCCCGCGCATTGAATCTCGCGAGTCGCAACGCCGCACAGGCGACATAAAAGAACGACGCGATCCAACCGAATCGAGCCCAAGCCGTTCCGTATTCGGCGATCGCGGCGAACCCCCACTTGTAGGCGACCAGAGCCGGCGCCACCCCGAAGGCCACCATATCGGCGAGGCTGTCGTACTCCTTGCCGAATACGCTTTCGGTGCGAGTCCAGCGGGCGACACGACCATCAAGACCATCGAAGATCATGGCGAGAAAAATCGCGGCGCTGGCACGACCGAACTCGCCATTGATCGCCGAGACGATGGCAAAGAACCCACAACCCAAACAGGCCGTGGTCAGTAGATTGGGCAGCAGGTAGATACCCCGGCGTGGGCCGGAAGGGGGCTGTGAAGCGCTCTGGAGGCTCGTCAAGGGCCGGGAACTCCCGTGGGGCACGAAAAACCGGCTCATCATAGGGGTCGAAACCTTTCGGGACAATGTCTGCGCCCGTAACATGGCGCACCCTCATCCGACGAGAGCTCCGTCCCCTCATGCGCTGGTCCCGATATCCGATCAATACCGTCAAGGAAACACCCTCGGAAGCCGAGGTCATCAGTCACCAACTCATGCTGCGTGCGGGTCTGATCCGCCGCCTCGCTGCGGGGATCTACACCTGGACACCCTTCGGCCTACGGGCTCTGCGAAAGGTCGAGCAAATCATTCGTGAGGAGATGGACCGTGCAGGCGCCCTCGAGGTGCTGATGCCGGCCGTACAGCCCGCCGAGCTTTGGCAGGAATCGGGCCGGTGGGAGCAATACGGCCCGGAGTTGTTGCGTCTGAAGGACCGCCACCAACGCGACTTCGTGATCGGACCCACGCATGAGGAGGTCATCACCGATCTCGCGCGCCGCGAACTCAAGAGCTATCGCCAACTGCCGGTGAACTTTTATCAGATCCAACTGAAGTTCCGCGACGAAATTCGCCCCCGCTTCGGCGTGATGCGAGGTCGAGAGTTCATCATGAAGGACGCCTACTCCTTCCATCTCGATCAGGCATCGCTGCAAGAGGGCTATGACCTCATGCGCGATGCGTATGTTCGAATGTTCACGCGCATGGGGCTCGAGTTTCGTCCTGTGAAAGCCGACACGGGTTCGATCGGCGGCACGGCCTCGGAGGAATTTCAGGTGCTCGCCGATTCCGGCGAAGATGCGATCGCGGTCTCCGACGGTGCCGATCAGTACGCCGCCAATCTCGAACTGGCGCCCGCACTGCCGCCGTCCGAGCCTCGCCCCGCCGCGACGGCATCGATGCAGAAAGTCGCAACACCGGGACACAAAACCATCGAAGACGTCGCCGCATTTTTGAAAGTGCCGACGCTGCGAACCTTGAAACTCTTGATGGTCGAGGGCAGCGACGGAGGAGTCGTCGCACTCGCACTTCGAGGCGACCACGAACTCAATGCCATCAAGGCGCAAAAACTACCGGGTGTGGCGAGCCCCCTTCGCATGGCCTCCCGCGAGGCGGTCCTCGCGGCGACGGGCTGCGAGCCCGGCTTTCTCGGCCCCGTCGGACTCAAGTGCCCACTCTATGCCGACCATTCGGCACTCGCCCTCGCCGACTTCATCTGCGGAGCGAACGAAGTCGACCATCACCTGACGGGCGTGAACTGGGCACGCGACCTACCGGAACCGACACCGGCCGATCTGCGTAACGTCGTCGAGGGCGATGCAAGCCCAGGTGGCCATGGCCATCTGCGCATCCGTCGCGGCATCGAGGTGGGGCACATCTTCCAACTCGGCCGAAAGTACAGCGAGGCGATGCAAGCGACCGTGCTCGATGAGGCCGGCAAACCCATCGTGATGTTCATGGGTTGTTACGGTATCGGCGTGACACGCATCGTCGCGGCGGCCATCGAGCAAAACCACGATGCCGCCGGCATCATTTGGCCCGAACCGATTGCGCCATTCACCGTCGTACTGGTGCCGCTCAATGCCGCCAAGTCCGAGAAGGTCCGCGCTCTCTCCGAGCAGCTTTACGCCACCTTGCAGCAGGCCGGTCTCGATGTGCTGCTCGATGATCGCGATGCGCGACCCGGCGTGAAGTTCGCCGACGCCGAACTCCTCGGTATTCCGCATCGACTCGTCATTTCGGATCGCGGCATCGACTCGGGCAAGCTCGAATATCGTCATCGTCGCGCGAGCGCCAACGAAGATTGGCCAGCCGACGAAGTCGTCGATCGACTGATCGCGGCGCACGCGAAGGCCTGACGGAGGATCATCCCATGAGTCAATCAGAGATCCTGGTGGTCTATCACTCGCGCCACGGAGCGACCGCGGAGCTCGCGCGTCACATCTGCCGAGGGGTCGAATCGATCGTCGGGGCGGTCGCCACGCTGCGCAGCCTGCCCGTCGTATCGGCCGAGAACGAACGCCCCGTGCAACAAGTGCCCGAGTCGGGCGCACCGTGGGCCACTCTCGATGATCTGCGACGGTGCGACGGGCTGCTGCTCGGCAGCCCCACTCGCTTCGGCAACATGGCGGCTCCCGTCAAATATTTCCTCGATTCGACGAGCGGGCTTTGGGCAGACGGCTCGTTGATCGGAAAGCCCGCCGGTGTTTTCACGGGCAGCAGCAGCATGCACGGCGGCCAGGAGAGCACGCTGCTCTCGATGATGGTGCCGCTCATCCATCACGGCATGGTGATCGTCGGCATTCCATTTTCGGAATCCGCCCTCTCGAGTACTCGATCGGGTGGAACCCCTTATGGCGCCTCGCACTTCACGCCCTACGGCAAACCCACGGCATTGACCGACGAAGAAAAATCGCTGGCGCAGGCGCATGGCGCTCGGGTGGCCGAGATCGCTCTCGCCCTCAAGACTCGCCGAGGATCTCGCGAACGAACGGCACGGTGAGTCGACGCTGAGCGCTCAACGACGCGATATCGATGTCGTCGAGCAACTTGCCGAGCGAGCGCATGTCTCTCGGAAATCGGCGAAGCAGATAACGGGCGGTATCATCCGGTAGTTCGAGTCCGCGTTGCGCAGCACGCAACCGCAGCGCCTCGTGCTGACCCGATTCATCGAGCGCTCGAATCTGGAAAATCTCTGCTGCGCCGAAACGTGAAGCAATGTCGGCCAGTCCCCAGCGCAACGCCCCGGGCGCACCTGAAGCGGTGGCGATGATGCGACCGCCCTGCTCCTCGATTCGGCGATACGCGATGAAGAGCGCCTGTTCGATCGCCGGCACTCCGAGACCCGACTCGACATCGTCGAGGCAAAGCAACTCGACGCCGAGGGCGCCACCCAGGAAATCGACCGTCGCCTCACCGAGCTCACGCAACGGCAGGTAAGCGATCCGCGATCCGAGCGGTGCGGCGGCACACGCCGCCTGCAAGAGGTGTGTCCGACCCGAAGCCTCGGCACCCCAAAGCCACAGCACAGCACGCTCGCGCTGAGAGGCCACCTGCTGCAACCTCTCGACCGGCTCCGTATTGACCCCCGTCACGAAGGTCGAAAACGTAGCCCGCTCGCGCAGCTGAACACTCAACGGGAGCTGCTGCATGGTCACGACGAGCGCGGCGCCGGCAAGTGCGCCCAGGCGCGGACGAATGAGCGTCGCGCATAGTCGATACCCGAGAGTACCGTGGTCGTGAAGGTCACGACAGCGAGGATCAGGACGACGATTTCGGGGATCAAAGATAGCGCCGCGTTCAACATCGCCACGATGACGACGATGATCTGCAGCATCGTGTTCACCTTGGAGAGCGTGCTCGGATTTCCCTCGATGCGACCGAACCACAGTCGATAGATCAACGCCCCGCCTCCGAGCATGAGATCGCGCGCGACAGCCGCTGCCGCGAGCCAGACCGGAATCAGCCCCTGCCATGTACAGGCCAGAAATGTCGCCACCAACAGGATCTTGTCGGCGATCGGGTCGAGGATGCGTCCAAGATCCGACGCCCACCCATTGCGCTTGGCAAGATAACCGTCGACCCCGTCTGAGACGGCGGCAATGGTGAAGAGCACGAGCGCGAGGACCTCATCGCCGCGATCGATCGCGAGCACGGTGGGGATCGTCAGGATGATCCGCAGCACACAAATGGCGTTGGGTAGATGACGAAGCAAGGCGGACTCTCTATTTTCGGGACTCAGCGCCCGTAGCGATATCTCGGCGGCGACTCACGCCCCGACTCGCGACGCAAAAGGGGTTGGGATGCGAGTGCATCGGCAAGTCCGGCCGCTCCGCCGGCCACTTCGATGCGATACAGCGCGCCATCGCCCTCCACGGCCACGAGCTCGGCGGATTTCACCGCAGGCAGCGCCGTCAGCATACGACGAATGTCCGCATAATCTTTGAGCGTCAGCACACCGCCGATACGAACTTCCGTTTCGGACACCGGTTGAGTCACCGTAGCCAAAGAATTGAGCGCGAGCACATCCGCCGCGCCCTCGACGCCCGCGGTCGCCCCGCCCTGAAAGACGGTGGCCGTCGACCCATCGAACAAGGTCCACTGCCATTCGGCACCATCGGCTTCGCCGATGAGCGCCATGTCGGCTCCGCCACGACGAGCGGCATCGAGTGCCGCCTCGGCCGTCACGGCCCGACCCGGCACCAATCCCACCGAAGCCGCGGCACTGAGCCGCAGCGGCAAACCGCGCTCACTCGCGGCACGCTCCAGACTGGCGCGCACCTGCGCAGGATCCGCCCCCGAAGGCGCGGCGGTGACAGCCCCGAGCACGACGGGGCGCTCACGCGACCACACGGGCTGCCCTAGCCCCTGCATCGCACGCTCGATCGCCACCGCATCGAGTGTGATACGCGCCGCGTTGCCGTTGGTGGGTGGTCGCACGATTTGGGCGTAGCGTCTCGCTTCGCGTACCAAGGGCTCGAAAACCGGGTCGTCCGCCGCAGAGCGCCGGCCAGACAAGCGCACGAGCGCGATCCGCATGGCTTCTTGGAACCCCGCCTCGCCTGTGGATTCGACTTCGACTTCACCGATCGCCACGCCCTGTGAGGCCGAGGCATCCAGCGAAAACGTCCCCACGACGACGAGCAGCACGGCGGCGACGCACCGCTGCAAATACTGGGAAAAGCTGGTGAATTCCGTGGTCATGCGTGAAGTCGCGTACAATATCACACCGTTTTTTTGCCGCCCTGACACCCATGACCCAACCGCCAGAGAAGACCACGGGACTCACCTATCGCGATGCGGGAGTCGACATCGATGCCGGAGACGAACTCGTCGAGCGCATCAAACCCCTCGTCAAGCGAGCGCAGCGCCCTGAAGTGCTCGCGGGGATCGGCGGATTCGGTGCACTGGTCGAGTTGCCCCTCGGAAAATGGCAGCGGCCCGTGCTCGTATCGGGCACGGACGGAGTCGGTACCAAGCTGCGCCTGGCCATCGATACGGGGCGACACGGCACGATCGGGATCGACCTTGTCGGCATGTGCGTCAACGACGTCGCAGTGCAGGGTGCCGAGCCGCTCTTCTTCCTCGATTACTACGCCACCGGCAAACTGGACGTCGATGTCGCCGAAAGCGTGATCGCCGGCATCGTCGAAGGCTGTCGCCAAGCGGGCTGTGCCCTCGTCGGCGGCGAGACCGCCGAAATGCCGGGCATGTACCACGGCGGTGACTACGACCTGGCGGGCTTCTGCGTCGGCGTCGTCGAGAAAGACGCCATCATCGACGGCTCGAAGGTTGCGGCGGGCGACGCCGTGATCGGCCTCGCCGCCTCCGGCCCCCATTCGAACGGATACTCCCTCATCCGACGACTCGTCAGTCTCGCCAAAGCGGATGACAAAACCATCGTCGACGGAAAGCCGCTCTTCGACCGACTGCTCGCGCCCACGCGAATCTACGTGCGCTCGATGCTCGCCCTCGCTCGTGCCTTGCCTGTTCACGGTTTTGCGCACATCACGGGCGGTGGCCTCACCGACAACATCCCGCGGGTGCTGCCAGAGCACCTCGGGGTCACGCTTCAACGCAACGCGTGGCATCGAGATCCCGTCTTCGATTGGCTTCAGCAGACGGGCGGAATCGCCGACGCCGAGATGCACCGCACATTCAATTGCGGCATCGGCATGGTGATCATCGTCGCTCGTCAGAATGTGGACGCGGCTTTGCATCTGCTGCACGCGCAGGGCGAAACGGCAACGCTGATCGGCGAAGTGCGTCACGGCCACGGCGACGTCGTCATCGAGTGATGCCCTTGCCCGCGAGGCTCGTGGTGATGATCTCCGGCGCGGGCAGTAACCTGCTCGCCCTCGACGATGCCTGTCGAGGCGGAGAGGTCCAAGGCCAAATCGTTGGCGTGCTTTCAGATCGCTCGACCGCCGCGGGACTCGATCGAGCTCGCGCCCGCGGACTGCACGCCGAGGCCTTACCCATCATGGCGGACGAGACGCGCAGCGCCCACGATGCACGCTTGCTCGCGGCCGTCTCGAAGCTCCAACCTGATTTCGTCCTGCTCGCCGGCTACATGCGGATTCTCGATGCGGCATTCGTCCACGCGCTGCAAGGTCGTCTGCTGAATATCCACCCGTCCTTGTTGCCCCGCTACAAAGGCCTGCATACGCATCGGCGCGCCCTCGAAGCCGGTGACGACGTACACGGCGCCACGGTCCACTTCGTCACGCCCGACCTCGATGGAGGTCCGCCGGTGCTGCAGGCACGCATCAAAATCAAATCGGGGGACGACGAGGTGACTCTGGCCTCGCGGGTTCAGCGCTGCGAACACGTGATCTACCCGACCGTGGCGCAATGGTGTGCGACGGGCCGGTTGCGCTACCACGACGGCAAGCCCATGCTCGACGGACGCCCGCTCGATACACCTGTTCTCCAGGATTTCGAATTTTGAGCCTCTCGTGAAAACTCTCGCGTCGATCGCTTCGCTACTCATCTCGGCCCTGATGACCTGGCCCCTGTCCGCGTCTGCCGAGACGGAGCTCACGCCTTTCAGCGTCTACTTCGAAGTCAATTTCAGGGGCATGAACGCGGGCACCGCGAGTCTCGAACTCACCCGCGACAACGGCGGCGCTTGGCGCTACGTGTCCCGCAACAACGCCCGCGGTCTATTCCGCCTCGCGTTTCCTGGAGAGATTCGGCAAACGAGCGTGTTTTCGATCATCGACTCGGAGGTGAGACCGCTGCGTTACAACGCCGACGACGGCACCAATTCGAAGGAGCGGGACATCCAGCTGCAGTTCGATTGGAGCGCCGGGCGAGTGCGTGGGGTCGCAGAGAACGCTCGAGTCGACTTGCCGATCGAGAGCGGACTGCAAGACGGCATGTCCGTTCAGATCGCACTTCTGCGAGCGCTCGCTCGCGGCGAGACGCCAACCGGCTTCAAACTCATCGACAAAGACGAGATCAAGGACTACGTCTACTCGGCCGAAAAGCCGGTTCGACTGAAAACCCCGATGGGCGAACTCGACACCGTGGTTTGGAGCAGTCATCGACCCAACTCCAACCGTCTGACGCGGGTGTGGTATGCGCCGACACTCGGCTACATGCCGGTGCAAGCCGAGCGCCGCAAGGGAGACAAGCTCGAGTGGTCGATGCGCCTCAAGAGTTACCGGCGCTGATCGTTGGGCACGGCCGTTCGGTCGGCTCGCGACTCAAGTCCGCGGCAGTGTGACCCCTCGCTGACCCTGATACTTTCCTCCACGGTCTTTGTAGGACGTGGAGCACACCTCGTCGCTCTCGAAGAACAACATCTGCGCAACGCCCTCGTTGGCGTAGATCTTTGCGGGAAGCGTGGTGGTGTTCGAAAACTCCAGCGTGACGTGCCCTTCCCACTCGGGCTCGAGCGGCGTCACGTTGACGATGATGCCGCAACGCGCGTAGGTCGATTTGCCGAGGCAGACCACGAGCACGCTGCGCGGCACGCGGAAATACTCGACGGTGCGTGCCAGCGCAAAAGAGTTGGGCGGAATGATGCACACGTCCGAGTCGACGTCGACGAAGCTTTTTTCGTCGAAGTTTTTCGGATCGACGATGGTCGAATTGATGTTGGTGAATATTTTGAATTCTCGAGCGCATCTCACGTCGTACCCATAGCTCGACGTTCCGTAGGAGACGATGCGCCCCCCGTTGGCGGTGCGAACCTGACCCGGCTCGAACGGCTCGATCATGCCGTGCGAATCGGCCATGCGACGGATCCAGTGATCGGACTTGATGCTCATGTGTCCTCGACGATGATTTTTGGAAACGCAGCGCTGCGGTCTTTACCCCGCCGCGCAAGCTCGCCGGCCGTGCGCCGGGCGAGACGAAGATAGGCTTGGGCGCGGGCGCTCGCAGTATCGGCGACGACGCTGGGCTTGCCGCCGTCTGCCTCCTCACGAATGCGACCATCGAGCGGAAGCGAGCCCAGCAACTGCACGCCATATTGCGCAGCCATGCGCTCGCCCCCACCGGCGCCGAACACATGCTCGCTGTGTCCGCAGTGGGAGCACACATGCACCCCCATGTTCTCGACGACACCGAGCACCGGCACATTCACCTTCTCGAACATGCGTAAGCCCTTGCGTGCATCCGCGAGCGCAATGTCCTGGGGCGTGGTGACGATCACGGCGCCCGCAACCGGCACACGTTGCGACAAGGTGAGTTGGATGTCGCCGGTGCCGGGGGGCATATCGACGACGAGATAATCGAGATCGCCCCAGTCGGTATCGGCCAATAATTGGTTGAGCGCCGAGGTGACCATGGGGCCACGCCAGACCATCGGCTGCTCCACGTCGACCAGAAAACCGATGGACATCGTGACGAGGCCATGAGCACTCAACGGAATGAGACGCTTGCCATCGCGTGACGACGGACGCTGGCCCTGCAGTCCGAGCATGATGGGCTGGCTCGGGCCGTAGATGTCGGCATCGAGCAAACCCACTTTCGCACCTTGAACGGCCCATGCGAGCGCGAGATTGACGGCAACCGTGCTCTTTCCAACGCCACCCTTGCCGGAGGCCACCGCCACCACATTCTTGATGCCCTTGAGCGGCGTAAGACCACGCTGCACGGCATGCGAAGTGATGTTGGACTGCAGTTGCAGTTCGAGCGCGGACGGACCGAGATCGGCCTCGCCGAGGTGACACTGCAGCGCAGATGAAAGCTCTTCGCGGTAACCGCCGACCGGCAGACCGAGCTCGAGCACCACGCGCACACCCGCTGCGGTCGTCTCCACGGCACGCACCGCTCGGGCTTCGGCCAGGGTCTGGCGTAAATTAGGCTCGAAATAGCGCCCGATTTCGGCCTCGAGCGCCGCCTGATCAAGGGGCTGGGACATGCCGCAATTCTAGCCGCTCGCGCGGCGGCGAGGCGGGTCGCTGTGCGATAATTTTCGGATGTCCCGGAAGATCCTCGTCACCAGCGCCCTGCCCTACGCCAACGGCCCCCTGCACCTCGGCCACATCATCGAGGCCGTGCAGACCGACATTTGGGTGCGCTTCCAGCACATGCAGGGCCACGACTGCCTGTACGTGTGTGCCGAAGATACCCACGGCACCCCGATCATGATCAAGGCGCAGTCCGAGGGCATCACGCCCGAGGCGCTCATCGCTAGGGTCGCCGAAGAGCACCGCGCCGCGTATCAAGGCTTTCTCATCGGTCACGATCAGTTCCACTCGACGCACACGGACGAGAATCGCTACTTCACCGACCTGATGTTCGGTCGCCTGAAAGAGGCCGGCCACATCACGACCCGTAGCGTCCGACAGGCGTATGACGAAAAGGC
>JBIJCL010000281.1:0-2952 GCA_044344725.1 Steroidobacteraceae bacterium
CGACGCGCCCGTAGCTCAGTTGGATAGAGCGCATGGCTACGAACCATGAGGTCGGGAGTTCGAATCTCTCCGGGCGCGCCAGTTCTCCAAAGACCCCCAGGTGGGTTGATATCATCGTGATATCAGTCTAAAGTCGATGCATCAGGGCCCAGTCCGGGCTCTTCCGCCGAGGAGCGAGCGTCGACCATGTCATCCCCCTCCCTGACTCCGTCCCGTCCCGTGAGCGAAGAGCGTGAAGTCACCGTCATGAGCGGTTGGCTCGCCCTGCCGATCGTCATCACGATCCTCCTCGTCGGTATCGCGGCCTGCATCGGGGGAGAGCTCGACGACTCGCCGGGGCTCTTCGGTATCGGCATTGCGCTGATCGTGTTGTTCTTCATCTCCTTTGCGGGCTTCTTCACCTTGCAGCCGAACGAGGCGCGGGTGCTGGTGCTCTTCGGTGACTACAAGGGCACCGTTCGAAAGGAGGGGTTCCACTTCGGTAACCCGTTCTACTCGAACGGAGGTTCGACCCACGCCACCAACAAGGACGGCGCGACGGTCACGGTCAAAAAAAATCCACGCATGAAGATCTCGCTGCGCTCGCGCAACATGAACGGCGATCGCCTCAAGGTCAACGACAAGCAAGGCAATCCCATCGAGATTGCGGCGGTCGTCGTGTGGCGCGTGCAGAACACCGCACAAGCGATGTTCGATGTGGACGATTACGAAGAATACGTGCGGATCCAGTCGGAGTCGGCGGTCCGTCATCTCGGCAGCCAATACGCCTACGACCACGGAGAGGAGCACGAGATCACGCTGCGTAGCGGCACGGACGAAGTCTCCGAGGCCCTGCAAACGGAGCTGCAGACCCGGCTTGCGCCCGCCGGTGTGATCGTCGAAGAAGCGCGGCTCACACATCTCGCCTATGCACCTGAAGTGGCCCAGGCGATGCTGCGTCGGCAGCAAGCCGAGGCCGTACTCGCTGCGCGTCAGAAGATCGTGCAGGGTGCGGTGAGCATGGTCGAGATGGCGCTCACCGATCTCGCTCGTCGGGGTGTTGTGGAGCTCGATGCCGAGCGCAAGGCCGCGATGGTGAGCAACCTCATGGTCGTGCTCTGCGGTGATTCGGAAGCCAAGCCTGTGATCAATACCGGCACGCTCTACGGCTGAGGCGATCGCAGAGTCTCGCGTGGCTGAGCGCAAATCGTTTTTGATGCGGATCGATCCCGCGCTCTGGCGCGAGATCGAACGTTGGGCGGCCGACGAGCTGCGCAGCGTGAACGGTCAGGTCGAGTTCATCCTGCGCGAGGCCATCAAGCGGCGAGGGGTGACGCTCTCGCAGTCGGAAGTCTCGAGTGAGACCGATGAGGCGCCGCCGGATGGGGCGCCCGCATCAAAAGATTCCTGATTAGGCGAGCGTGTGGAAGACGCTCTGGACGTCGTCGTCCTGTTCGAGTTTGTCGATGAGCGCAAGCACTTCGGCGGCATCGGCTTCGGGTAGTTCGGTAGGCGCCATCGGGATGTACTCGTGCTCGGCCTTGAGCGGCGAGATCTTGCGCGCTTCGAGCGCCTCTTGCACCCGTCCGAAATCTTCGAAGGCGCAGCGGACGACGAGTTGAGGTTCGCCTTTTTCACCGATGCTCTCACCCATTTCGTCGAGGCCATGGTCGATGAGGTAGAGCTCGAGATCATCCTGATCGATTCCCGTGGGATCGAGTCGGAAGACGCCCATCTTGCGAAACACGAACGAGACGCTGCCGCTCGTGCCGAGATTGCCACCGCCTTTCTGAAACAGATTGCGGACGGTGGCGACGGTACGCGTGGGGTTGTCGGTCGCAGTTTCGACGAGCAGCGCGATGCCGTGGGGTGCATACCCTTCGTAGATCACGGTCTCGTAGTTCGTGGCGTCGCGCCCGGAGGCGCGTTTGATCGCTGCCTCGACCTTGTCCTTCGGCATGTTGATCGCGCGCGCGTTCTGCAGGATGCGACGCAGCATGGGATTCGACTGTGGGTCGGGACCTCCCGACTTCACGGCCATGTTGATGTCTTTGGAGATGCGCGCGAATTGTTTGGCCATCTTGTTCCAGCGGGCGAACATGGTGGCCTTGCGAACTTCGAATATACGACCCATAGGGCCGCTATGGTAACTGTCAGGGTGTGCGCTGCGCCATCGGGCCCGGGGCGGTGCGGTCCGCTGTGAACGTATCGGACCGGTTCAGGGCGTCTTCGGTGGCTTTGTTGAGCACCACGATACTGATGCGTCGATTGATGGGGTTACTCGGGTTCTCGGTGTCGAGGCGGACATAGGACGACATTCCGACGACGCGTGCGACCTTGTCCTCGGTGACGCCGCCTTCGACGAGCACGCGGCGAGCGGCATTCGCGCGGTCGGCCGAGAGCTCCCAGTTGCCGTATCGCGAACGGGCGCCGCCGACGAAGGGCGTATCGTCGGTATGGCCCGAGATGCTCAGTCGGTTCGGTACGTTCTCGAGCGACCTTCCGACCTCGAGCAGCAGTTCCCGCGCGTAGGGCTTCATGGTCGTACTGCTGAGATCGAACATCGGACGACTCTGGGCGTCGACGATCTGGATGCGTAAGCCTTCGCTCGTAATATCGATGAGCAGCTGCTCGCGGTATTTCTGCAACGTCTCGTTCTTCTCGATGGCCTGCAGCAGTTCCTTGCGGATCTCCTCGAACTTCTGCGTCTCGCGGGCCTTCTCGGCGTCGGTCGAGGCGGGCGTACCCGAGCCCGACTCGGCGATCGGCGAGGGTGCCGAGGCGGTGAGTCCGCCTCGCAAGTCGATGGGACTCGTGCTCGCGCCACCGGGGCCCTCTTGTCCTGGGGCAGGCATCGGTGCCGTCCCTCTCGAGAGGCTCGGGTTCTTGAAGTAATCGAAGATCGCCGATTTTTGTTGATCGTTGGCCGAGGCGACGAGCCACATCACCAGGAAGAACGCCATGAGCGCCGTG
>JBIJCL010000282.1:0-2936 GCA_044344725.1 Steroidobacteraceae bacterium
GTCCGAAGTCGTGGTGGAGGGTGTGGTCCGTGGCAAGACGCCGCTGACGATCGAGCTGCCGGCGCGTCGCCATACTCTTGAGATCAGAAAGACCGGTCTTCAGGCTGAGCGAATCGATGTCGATCTTTCTGCTGCGGTGGAGCGCACCGTCGAGTACCGATTGGTTCCCGTGGGTCGTTCCAAAGATTGGAAGCCGCCGGCGCCGGCGATGCGTGCCCAGACTGGCACCTTGCTGCGGCTCATCGAAGGCGGCTCATTCGTCATGGGCAGTGAGCGTCGCGAGCAGGGTCGACGTGCGAATGAATTTTCGCGTCGAATCACGTTATCCCGGCCCTTTTATTTGGGCACTCGTGAAGTTACGAACGGTGAGTTTCGACGATACAAAGCGACGCATTCGTCGGGCTTCTCTGGCAAACGAACCCTCGACCTCGATAATCAGCCTGTCAGTAACGTGAGTTGGGTGGATGCCGTCCAGTACTGTAACTGGCTGTCTGCCCAAGAGGGGCTGCCCGCGGCATACGAGCAGAAAGGGGGGGCGTGGGTATTGGTCCAGCCCGCAAATACTGGGTATCGCCTACCGACCGAGGCTGAATGGGAGTACGTGGCTCGTCACGCCGGAGCCGGATCACGAACCCAGCGCTACGATTGGGGGGATTCGTTGCCGCCGCCGCCGGGAATCGGCAATCTTCCGGGACAGGAAGCCATTACCGAAATGCCACGGGTGCTCGAGGGCTGGGCGGACGATTATGTCGTCGTGGCGCCGCCCGGAAAGTTTCGTGCGAATGCTTTCGGAATTTTCGACATGACGGGCAATGTCTCGGAATGGGTGCATGATGCCTACGTGTCGTTCGAGGCGAACGCCGGAGGAACTGATCCCACTGGGCCGGCGAGCCCGGGCGCTCGTCGAGTGATCAAGGGTAGTAACTGGCGTACCACCGCTTTCGCCGATCTTCGCTCCGCTTGGCGTGAAGGGGGCGACGCCCCGTCTCAAGACGTCGGTTTCCGGCTTGCTCGCTACGCGGAGTGATTGTCCTATGCAGACGAATCGCAGAACTTGGCGAATGATCGTGATGACCACGAGTGCAGCCCTACTGTGCTGGGGCGCCTCCCTCGCAATGTTGCGTGCCGTGGCTCAAGACCGCGAGCCGCCGGAGACCAACGAGGCTGAGGAGATCGATCGACGCGCGGCACCTCCGAAAACATCGGACGAGGAATCGCCTGAGTACCGTGACTCTGCAGACAACAACATCAGCCTGCCGATAGACATCTGACCATGAACAAAAAATCCAGTAGCGAGTTTGTTTTCACGATCGTTGCCTTGTTGATCTCGATCGTCGTCGTGCACACCATCTATGTGTTGCACGTCAGACCGGTCGCGGAGGCGACGTTACAAGCGGATCGGGAGCGCATGCAGATCGACCCGAACTACGTCCCACAGCGCTCGCTCGAGGTCGTTCTGAAAGATTACGAGCAGGAGTCGACGATCATTTTGATGCTTTGGGCGATGGCCATCATGGCTTACATGGCGCGAGCAAATCGTCGTGAACAAGAAGCGCTGGACGCCGATCTGCTTCGACTTCCGGAAGGGATGAAGATCCTTCCCGAAGACACCCGCGAGTACACTCGACAAATCGAGGGACTACCTGGCGACACGCAGCGGCTGCTCGCGCCGAGGGCTTTATTGGGAGCGCTCGCTCGATTCGGTGCCACTCGAAATGTGCAGGATGCCTCGACGGTGGCTCATGGCATTTGCCAATCCGAGGCCGACCGCCTCGACTCCGATCTGTCGATGTTGCGATACATCGCATGGGCGATTCCCGCGATTGGCTTCATCGGAACCGTGCGCGGAATTGGCGATGCCTTGTCGCAGGCGCACAAGGCGGTAACGGGCGATATCTCGGGCGTCACCGAAGGGCTCGGTGTGGCATTCAACTCGACCTTGATCGCTCTTCTGCTGTCCATTTTGCTGATGTTCTTGTTGCAGCAATTGCAGCGCGTGCAGGAGCGACGCGTACTCGATACCGAGACCTGGCTCGATCAAAAAGTCATCAGGAACCTGCAGGCTCGCGGATGACGACCACAGGGGTCTATCTGAACGATGCAGCGCTCGCCGTGTCTGGCTGGGGCGAGCTGAAATCGGTGCTACCGTCGATCGTTCACTCAGATCCTACGCATCCGCAAAAAATTGGATCACCTGCGAGTGATGTCGCAAGGCGGACCCCGCGTTTGGTCAGTGCGGATCATTGGACGATGCTCATGCGCGCAGGGCGCGAGGTGTCATCCGGTATTCGCTCTATCATTCGCGCCGAATTACGCGCTCGACTCGCCGGTGTATCACCCTCCGGCTCGCTGCAATGTGCGGTACCTGCATCTTTAAGTTCAGAGGCATTGAGTGTCGTACTGGCACTGATGCAACAAGAAGGTTTTGAAGTCGGCGCCTTCCACGATGCCGCTTCACTTCTGGTTGCGAACTCAGGGCTCACCGGTACGACGATCGTACTCGAAATGGGTCTAGGGCACGTCTCGGCCACTCGGGTCGAATCAGATCGAGATGTACGTCGCGGTGCGTCGACGACGCGTTATGCCGCCGGCGTGCTCGCGTTGCATCAGTGTTGGCTGCAAAAGCTTGCTGAGGCCATGGTGCTGCACACCCGATTCGATCCTTTGCATGACGGTCTGAGCGAACAGCGTCTTTATGACGGACTCGAGACTGCCTACTCGACCGCCGCACGTACGGGTGTCGCGGAAATCGCACTGCCGACCGGGGCCGGTGTCGCCCGAATCAGCTTCAGTCGAGATCAATTCGCCGAGGCCGCTTCATCGATTTATGCAGAAGCCCTCGGGGTGTTGCACGAGCATCGGTCAGCGGGCTCCCGGGCAAATATCTTCGTGGACGAGCGCGTCGTGCAATTTCCAGGGTTTCTCGAACGCCTGGC
>JBIJCL010000283.1:0-2935 GCA_044344725.1 Steroidobacteraceae bacterium
ATGCATTTCATGTTCAGGGCGCGAGCGCTCGTCGCGCTACCCGGCGGGTTCGGTACGCTCGATGAAGTCTACGAAGCGCTCAACTTGGTCGCGACGCATACGATCGCGCCAATCCCCATCGTGCTGGTGGGACGAAAATATTGGGACTCGGTGTTACCGCTCGACGCGTTGATCGCCGACGGTTACGTCGCACCCGAAGATCGCCAGCTCGTTCATTACACCGAGTCAGGCGCGGAAGCGGCGCAGTACGTCCTCGCGCGCTGCGGCTGCGCCGACGAGCCGCCCCCGTGAGTCAGCGCGGTGCCATTCGAATGGCGCCATCGAGCCGTACGCAGGCGCCATTGAGATAGCCGATCTCGATCATCGAGATCGCGAGCGCCGCATATTCCTCGGGCAATCCCAGTCGCTTCGGGTGCGGCACCGTCGCTGCCAACGCGTCGGTCACTTTCGTCGGCAACCCCGCCAGCAGCGGCGTGGCGAAGATTCCCGGCAGAATGGTGTTGACGCGAATGGCTTCGTTCATGAGGTCGCGCGCGATCGGCAACGTCATCCCCGAAATCGCCGCTTTCGATGCCGAGTACGCGGCCTGACCGATTTGCCCATCTTCGGCCGCGACCGACGACGTGTTGATGATCGCGCCGCGATCACCCTCGGGCAGCACGGGCAAAGCCAGCATCCCCGCCGCTGATTTGGCGATACAACGGAATGTGCCGATCAAATTGATCTGGATGGCGCGCTCGAAGTCCGCCATCGGAAAATGTCGCGCCTCACCGCTCTCGCGATCGCGAAACGCCGTCTTGAAGCCGTTGGCGATGCCGGCGCAGTTCACGAGGATGCGTTCCTGACCGTGAGCCGTGCGCGCTTTCGCAAAACCCTCATCGACACTCGTCTCGTTCGTCACGTCGACTTTGCAGAAGAGCCCGTTGATCTCGCGCGCCACCGCCTCCCCGCGCTCGGTCGCAAGATCGAATATGGCGACGCGAACACCACGCGCCGCGAGCGCCCTCGCCGTGGCCTCGCCGAGACCCGAGGCTGCACCGGTGACGACGGCAGAGAGGGAAGAGTCGAGTTTCATATTGAGGAAACCTTTGGATCAGTAGGAGCGCGGCAAACCGAGCTCATGCTCGGCGATGTAAGACAGGATGAGATTCGTCGAGATCGGCGCCACCTGATAAAGCCTCGTCTCGCGAAACTTTCGCTCGATGTCGTACTCGGCCGCGAAGCCGAATCCGCCATGGGTCTGCAGACAGGCGTTGCCCGCCTCCCAAGAGGCCTTCGCCGCGAGGTACTTGGCCATGTTGGCCTCGGCACCACAGGGCTGTTTGGCATCGTAAAGTTCGCAGGCCTTGAAGCGCATGAGGCTCGCCGCCTCCGTCTCGATGTAACTTTCGGCGATCGGAAACTGCACGCCCTGGTTCTTACCGATGGGTCGATCGAACACGATGCGATCATTGGCGTACTTCGTCGCGCGCTCGACGAACCAGTAGGCATCGCCGATACACTCGGCCGCGATGAGCACACGCTCGGCGTTGAGCCCATCGAGGATATATTTGAATCCCTTGCCTTCCTCACCGATGAGATGACTCGCCGGAATCTCTAGGTTATCGAAGAAAAGCTCGTTGGTCTCGTGATTGACCATGTTCGGAATCGGCCGCAGCGACATCCCCTTACCGAGCGCCTCTCGAACGTCGACGAGGAATACGGAGAGTCCCTCGGACTTTCGCTGCACTTCGGCAAGAGGCGTCGTGCGCGCGAGCAACACGATGAGATCCGAGTGTTGGACGCGCGAGATCCACACCTTTTGACCGTTGATGACATAACGGTCGCCCTTGCGGACGGCTGTCGTCTTGAGCCGCGTGGTGTCGGTGCCGGTAGTGGGCTCCGTCACCGCCATGGACTGCATGCGAAGTTTTCCGGCTGCGATCTTCGGCAGGAACTCTCGTCGCTGCGCCTCGCTGCCATGACGGACGAGGACGTTCATGACGTACATCTGTCCGTGGCAGGCGCCCGAATTGCCACCCGAGCGATTGATTTCTTCCATGATGACCGAGGCCTCGGCGAGCGAGAGCCCCGAACCGCCGTACTCCTGCGGAATGAGCGCCGCGAGCCAGCCCGCCTCGGTCAACGCATCGACGAACTCGACCGGATAGCCGCGCTCAGCATCGACCTTGCGAAAGTATTCATCCGGAAATTGCGCACAAAGCGCGCGCACCGCGGAGCGGATTTCGGCGTACGGATCGTTCGCGGACTTCGACATGGATCATCCCCCTGCGGCAAGGATACCGCGCGCCTCGAGCAGAGCGAGCACACGCTCTGCCGCCTCGTCCGCCGTGCAATCGACCGTGTTGATCCGCAGCTCGGGTGACTGCGGCGCCTCGTAGGGTGCATCGATACCGGTGAAGTTCTTGAGCTCTCCCCTGCGCGCCTTGCGGTAGAGACCTTTCACATCCCTCGCCTCGGCCACGTCGAGCGGCGTGTCGACGTGAACTTCGATGAACTCGCCCGCCTCGAGCAGCTGCCGCGCCATGTCGCGCTCGGCCCGATACGGCGAAATGAAGGCCGTGAGCACGATGAGCCCCGAGTCGACCATGAGCTTGGCGACCTCGGCGATGCGACGGATATTTTCGACTCGATCGGCTGCAGTGAACCCGAGGTCGCGGTTTAGACCATGACGAACGTTGTCCCCATCGAGCAGATAGCTGTGCTTGCCGCGAGCGAGCAATTTTTGCTCGAGCGCATTGGCGATGGTGGACTTGCCCGAACCCGACAACCCCGTGAACCACACCACAGCGGGCTGCTGATGCTTGAGTGCCGAACGTGCCGTCTTGTCGACGCTCACGACCTGACGATGGATATTGCTCGAGCGACGCAAGGCGAACCGGATCATCCCCGCCCCGACGGTAGCGTGACTCAGCCGATCGATCACGATGAAACC
>JBIJCL010000284.1:0-2930 GCA_044344725.1 Steroidobacteraceae bacterium
AGATGGCATAAGAGAGCGCCGAGCCGATCACGAGAAGAGCGCCGAGTAAATTGGCGCGTAACTCGGCGAGATCGAAACCGCCCATCGTGAAGAAGATGCCGAGATAGGTGAGCAGCGTCGCCGCCTGCACTCGAGGCGCCGGCCATCGTCGATCGCGTACGGAAGTGAAGATGACGACCATCGCCGGGTAACTGAAAATGAGTACCCGCTCGATACTCGCCTCGATCATGGTGAGCGCCAGGAAGTCGAGCAAGGCACCCGCGTAGTAGCACAGCGCCCCGGCGAAGGCTGCAACGGCAATCGCGCGTGGTGGCGTCGTTGCGATCACGCTCAATGATTCACGTCGCAGCGCGAACCACCAGAATAGCGGCAACGAAATCATGGCACGGATGGCGACGACGCCCTCGAAGCTCAAGCCTTGGGCGTACAACTTTTTGGCGAAGATGCCTTTGGCTGCAAAGAGCATCGCGGCGGCCGCGCAGGCGAGCGCGCCCCAGGGGTCGATGAGACCCGTCCTGTTCGAAGAGGTTGTGCTCACGTCGTTGAGTCGGAGGAGAGCGCGAGGCGACCGGCCTTTCGGCCTCGCGAGAAATGCGCGAGCGCCCAGATGCAGCCGCCGGCGATGAGAATCTCGCCGAAGTTGTCGAGCTTGAAATTCCGGAACGGCGGCATCGCCGAAGCGAGCATCAATACACCGCCCAAAAACATCCAAGGGAATTTGCGTTTGATCATGAGTGCAGCGCCGCTGCCGATCACGACGAAGCAAGTGAGGATGGATGGAATAGGTGGAGTGCTACGCACGACTTCCTGACCTTCGAAGCACAGGGTGTCGGCCGATACCGCGGTGGAGTAGCGGATGAGATCGAACTCGCATACGGGGTAGAGCTGGTCGTTCCAGAAGTGCGGCAGGTCGAACAACATCAGGGCGAGGGTCAGCGAGCAGAACACCAGCATGGGACGAGGGCCGCGCATGAACTCGAAGCCCGCGAGTCGCAACGCCACGCCCGACGCCACGATGAGCCAGGTGCCGAAGAGCCAATGGATCCAGAAGCGGGGCCAGGAGATGGCTTCGAGAAGTGGCGAGAATCCGATGAATCGTCCCGCCCCGACGATGAGGTTGTCGTAGACGAGGCCGAACTGCGGGATGAGCAGCAGGCCCGCCACCAAGAGGCCCGTCGATTTCCAGACTCGCCATAACCAGACGAACAAGACCGCCTGAAGGAGAGCTTGAAAGAGGAAAAGCTCCGAGTACATGACCCAAGCGTATCATTGAAGGCGAGGGGTTGTTCTAGGGAGATGGCCGATGAGCGGACCGTTGCACGGAATCAAAGTGGTCGAGATGACGAGTGTGGTGCTCGGGCCTTGGGCCTGCCAGATGCTGGCCGACATGGGTGCCGACGTCATCAAGATCGAGCAGCCGCGTGGCGACAGCAACCGCTCACTCGGGGCGGCCAACAACCCGGGGATGGCCGCGCTGTATCTCACCTGCAACCGAAACAAGCGCAGCATCGTGCTCGACTTGCGGGTCGAGGGCGCCCGGGACGCTCTGCTCGCGCTCATCAAAGATGCCGATGTGTTCGTCCACAACAATCGACCCCAAGTGATGACCAAGCTTGGCCTCGACTATGCGGACCTGCGCAAGGTCAATCCCCGCATCATCTACTGCGGCGCCTACGGGTACTCAAAGAAAGGCCCTTACGGACGACTTGGCGCGCTCGACGATTCGATCCAGGCAGCGAGCGGTATCGCGATGCTCAACGATGCTGTGCTCGGCGAGCCTCGTTACCTGCCGACTGTCGTGGCCGACAAGACCACCGCGATCACGGTCGTCTACGGGGTGCTCGCGGCGCTCTTCCATCGTGAGCGGACGGGCGAGGGCCAGGAGCTTGAGGTCCCGATGTTCGAGACCATGGTCAATTGGGTGATGGCCGAGCACTTGTGGGGTATGACGTTCGATCCGCCCAAGGGGAAGCCGGGCTACACGCGACTCATGAGCAAGGACCGAAAGCCCTACAAAACCAAGGATGGCTACATCGCGGTGCTGCCGTACCTCGATGCGCACTGGGTCAAGTTCTGCGGCGTCACCGGGCATCCCGAATTGATCGAGGATGAACGCTTCAAGACCCTGGCCGATCGGGTGCGCAACATCGACGCCACCAATCAGACCACCGCCAAGATCATGGCGACTCGTACCACCGCCGAGTGGCTCGAGGTGCTCGCGAACTCCGGTATTCCGCACATCGTCGTGAATACTTTGGAGGGCCTGGCTCACGACCCGCATTTGAATGCCACGGGATTCTGGAAATCCTACGATCATCCGACCGAAGGTCGGCTGCGCATGCCGTCGTTCCCCATCAACTTCAGTGCGACACCGGCCTCCGTTCGCACGCCGGCGCCGCGTCTTGGCGAACACACTGAAGAAGTGTTGCGTGAGGCGGGACTCGATCGCGCCACGATCGATGCACTCGGAGCGAGCGGCGCGGCACTCAATGCCGACCAAGCGGCGAAGTCGGTCGGCGTCGGCGGCGATTGAGTCGACGACGACTCAACTCGTCACACTGCGGAACACTCGTTATTTGAGTCCGTAAACGCGCAGCGCGTTATCACGCAGGAACTTCCGCAGTGGATCGGGGCGCAGCTCGAGCGCGAGCACTTCGTCCATCGTGCGTTTGAAACCCAGCACGGGGAAATCCGTGCCGAACAACACTTTGTCCTGTCCGTAACTGTTGATGTAGTTCACGAAGGCCTGCGGCCAATATTTTGGACTGTGCGCATCGGAACCGATGAACACGTTCTCGTGCTTCCAGGCCATCGCGATCATCTCGTCGGTCCAGGGAATGCCCACGTGGATGCCGATGAGTTTGAGCTCCGGAAAATCGCAGGCGATGCCGTCGAGCAGAATGGGCCGTCCGACGCTGCGCATCGGCTGG
>JBIJCL010000285.1:0-2911 GCA_044344725.1 Steroidobacteraceae bacterium
CAATCTCTCCCATTAATAGCGCCGAATCTCGTGAACTTTAGTGAATGGGATCTCGGATTCATGAACGCTTAGTCAGCGGTCTTTTCCCAATCTGAGTGGCTTTCGGGGATCCGTCGTGATCGCGCAGGATGCGACGACGGGCGACGTCAGCCTTGGAGTCGTAATAATCGCGCCGTGGCAATGATCGATCCCGGCTTCAACGCCGATGAGAGCAATGCGGCCGGTTTACCCCTTCGGTTTCACGGCCGATCGCCAGTAGCGGAGTCTCTACGAACCGATGTTTGCCGCCTAAAGCGGGGGCATCGCCGGCTGTCAGCCGGTTGTAATCGCCCGCTCAAGGACCGTTCGCGTTTCCGCCGGAATCGGCACGGACTTGCCGGTCGCGCGGTCGACGAAGGCATGGGTGAAGGTGCCGAACGCCGCGGGTTCGTCGTCGCCTTGCGCAAAGACGGCGACACCATATTCCACTGAGCTCGTGCCAATGCGGTTCACCCTGAATGCGGCGTCGACCTTGGCGGGGTAGGCAATCGGCTTTTTGTAGTTGCACGATGAGGCGACGATGAAACCGATGATGGGCGACTTCGTGACGTTGAGCGCGCCAGCCTCGATCAAATAATTGTTGGCCACGGTGTCGAAGAAACTGTAGTACACCGCATTGTTGATGTGCTGGTAGGCGTCGTTGTCCATCCAGCGCGTCGTCATCGTCTGGAAGTAAAAATAGTCTCCGCGGCGCTGTCGGGTCTGGTCCATGAGTGTCCTCAATAGGCCTGTTCGTAAAGTGCGAGCGCGTCGGCTTCGGTGACGTGACGTGGGTTATTCACGAGCAGGCGCTGCTGCAACATGGATTCGCGCGCGAGTTTGGGCAGATCGGTCTGCGGAATGGCGAGCTCGCGCAGTCGGGTGGGCAGCCCGAGCTCGCCGGCGAGCGAGAAGCAATGTGCGGCAAGTTGCTCCGCTGCGGTCGAGCTTTGCGCCGTGCTCAAACTTTGGGTCGTGCTCGAGCTGTGGGTCGTGCTCGAGCTTTGCGCCGCATTCGAGCCGGGCGCCGCGCGATCGCCCAACACGATCGGCAGTAGTTCGCGGTACATCGACTCTGCCGCTGGGGCATTGAACCGCAGCACATGCGGCAGTACCAAAGAATTACTGAGACCGTGGGGGATGTGATAGTTGCCGCCGAGTGGGTAGGCGAGTGCGTGGACGGCGCCGACGGGGGCATTCGCGAACGCCTGGCCTGCATACATGGCGCCGAGCAACATGGCACCGCGAGCTTCGAGATCGGAAGGGGTCTTTACGGCTCGCGCAATATTACTTGCGAGCAGTCGCAGTGCCTCGCGGGCGAACATGTCGGACACAGGATTCTTGAGCCGAGCGCTCGTATACGACTCGATGGCATGAACCATGGCATCGATCCCCGTGGCGGCCGTCACCTCGGAAGGCATCGACACGGTGAGCTCGGGATCGAGCAGCACGCGATCGGCGAGCAGCGTCCGGCTCACGACACCTTGCTTCGTGTTCGCGCCCGTCGTCACGACGGCGACCATCGTCACCTCCGAGCCCGTGCCCGCAGTGGTCGGTACCTGGATGAGCGCCTTGCGACTCGAGCGCACGTGATCGACGCCGTACATCGCATCGAGGGCCTGCTCCTCGCAGAGCAGTACGGCGACGAGCTTGGCGGTGTCCATGCTGCTGCCGCCCCCGAAGCCGATTACGCCGTCGCAGCCTTCGCGTAAGCCGAGCATGGTGGCCTCGAGCACGACCTCGGTCGGCGGATCGGCGACCACCTGCTCGTAGACCGTGACGCGGACACCCGCAGCCTCGAGGCTCTCGCAGGCGGGTTGATGCATGCCACGCGCAGCGATGCCGCGATCGGTCACGAGCAGCGCCCGGCGGATGCCGCTCTGCCTCGCGAGTGCGCCGAGTTCGCCCAGGCAGCCTGCGCCGAAGACGATGTCACTCGTGGTGCTGAAGTGCAGCCGAGGGGCCGGGGACGTGTTCATGATGGCCGTCGGGAGATCATTTGCGTCGCAAAATTAACAGAATCTCGCCGATAATGAGCCATGAGCGACGCCTTTCGAAATGACGTTCGAGCTTGGCTGCAAGCCCATTGCCCGCCCTCCATGCGCGTGGCTCCGCCGGAGATTTCGCATCTCTACGGCGGCGGTCGGCGGGCCAAGGTCTGGCATGCCGATCAGCCGGCTTGGTGCGCGGCGATGGCCTCGCGCGGTTGGACCGTCCCCGAATGGCCCGTTGAATACGGGGGTGCGGGGCTTTCGCGCGAGCAGGCGGCCATCCTCCGTGAGGAGATGCGACGGATCGGGGCGCAGCAACCGCTTTTCAGTTTCGGCATCAGCATGCTCTCCCCGGTGCTGTTCAAGTTCGGCACCGAAGATCAGCGTCGACGGTTCTTGCCCGACATCGCGCGTGGCGCCATCCGCTGGTGTCAGGGCTATTCGGAACCGAACTCGGGGTCCGATCTCGCGAGCTTGATGACGCGAGCCGAGGACAAGGGCGATCACTACCTCGTCAACGGTCAAAAAATTTGGACTTCCTATGGCGACGAGGCCGACTGGATGTTCTGTCTCGTGCGCACCAATACTTCGGTGCCGAAACACGAGGGCATCAGCTTCGTCCTCTTCGACATGACCACGCCCGGCGTGACGGTGAGGCCGATCAAACTGATCAGCGGCGCGTCGCCTTTCTGCGAGGTGTTCTTCGAGAACGTCCGTGTCGCCAAAGAAAACCGCGTGGGCGAGGAGGGGCAGGGTTGGGCGATTGCGACCTACCTGCTCTCGCATGAGCGAGAGATGATCTCGAGCCTGGGCAAGATCCGTCACGACACCGACCCGGGTCGTCGAGCGCTCGACATCATCGGCACCGATGAATCCGGTCGATTGCGTAATGCCTCGCTCCG
>JBIJCL010000286.1:0-2897 GCA_044344725.1 Steroidobacteraceae bacterium
AGGCGGCGGATCTCGTGATCGTGAACCACCATTTACTGCTCGCCGATCTCTCGCTCAAGGAAGACGGGTTCGGCGATCTCTTGGGGAGTGCCGATGCGGTGATCCTCGATGAGGCGCATCAGCTTCCGGATCTTGCGACCCAATTCTTTGGTGTACAGGTGGGGAGTCGTCAGATCGAGAACGTGCTCATCGACGGTCGCGCTTCGCTTCTGCGCTCGGGGGGCTCGCTCGCGGAGATCGGAACGGCGGCGCGTGGGGTGGAGGCGGCGATCGGTGCTGTGCTCGCTGCGCTCGCTTCGAAGGCGGATCTTGAGTCGGCGACGCTTGCGCTCGTAGGTACGCTGCGCGATTACGCCTCGCGCCTCGCCGATGCGGCACGCGAGGCCTCGGTGGAGCAGGTGGCCAAGCGAGCGGTGGAGCTTGCGGCTTCGCTCGAGCGCATCGCGCTTTGTACCGACGACGAAGGTGCGCGCACGAGCGAGACCAACGGTCGGAGTTTTTCTTTGGGGCTGCTGCCGTTCGACATCTCCGAGCGGTTCAGAGCGTTGATCGAAGCGCGTCCGGCGGCCTGGGTGTTCACCTCGGCGACGCTCTCGGTCGCGAGCACCTCGCAGGGCGATGACTTCAGTCACTTCGCCTCGCGCCTCGGCTTGAGCGATGCCGAATCGCTGCGCATCGCGAGCCCCTTCGACTACGAATCGCAGGCGATGTTGTACCTGCCCGCCGGAATGCCTGAGCCTACGGCGCCGGGTTACGTCGAGGCGGTGATCGAGACCTGTCTGCCGCTTCTCGATGCTTCGGGCGGTGGTGCGTTCGTGCTCTTCACGAGTCATCGCGCGCTCGCGCAGGGAGCGGCGGCGCTGCGTGCGCGTTGGGATGGCGCGGCGGACACGCCGATTTTGGTGCAGGGCGAGGGTCCGCGCGAAAAACTGCTACGAGATTTTCGGGAGCACGGCAATGCGGTGCTGCTCGGCACGGCGAGTTTCTGGGAAGGGGTGGACGTGAAGGGCGAGGCGCTACGGCTCGTCATCATCGAGAAGCTCCCCTTCGCTTCGCCCGACGACCCGCTCACCAAGGCGCGCATCGCGCACCTGCAGCGCAAGGGTGAGAATGCGTTCAAGGATTATCAACTGCCCGAGGCGGTGCTGGCGCTCAAGCAGGGGGTCGGGCGGCTCATCCGCAGTGAGACGGATCGTGGCATGATCGTGATCGCCGATCCGCGCTTGCTCACCAAGGGGTATGGCCGCACGTTCCGGGCGAGCCTGCCGCCGATGCCGGTGACCCAAGATCGGAACGAGGCCCTGCGCTTCTTGCACAAACTCCGATGACTATTCTCGCGATCGACACCTCGACCGAAGCTTGCTCTGCCGCGCTCTGGGTGGGCGCGGCATCAAATACTTTGGGCGGTCGCATTCTGTCGCGCTACCAAGAAGCCCCGCGCGGGCATGCGGAGTTGATCCTCCCGATGGTCGATGCGCTGCTCGCGGAGGCGGGGCTCGCGCTCAAAGATTTGGAGGCGATCGCCTTCGGTCGCGGGCCGGGCAGTTTCACCGGGGTGCGCCTCGCCTCGAGTGTGGTGCAGGGGCTCGCGTACGGGTCGGGTGTCGGTGTGGTGCCGGTCTCGACGCTACAAGCGGTTGCGTATCGTGCGTTTGCGCTTGAAGACGAGAGCGGTGCGCCGCGGGCGACGCACGTGCTCGTGTGCAACGACGCGCGTATGGATGAAGTCTACGTGGGTGCGTTTGCGCGCGGGCCTAGCGAGGCGGGCGTCGCCTTACCTGTGGCGCTTGGGGGTGAGAGCGTGCAGCCGCCCGACCAAGTGGGGGTGCCGGCGGTCGCGGGTGCCGCGTCGGGCGCGGTGATAGACGTCACGATGGGCGCTGCATCGGGCGCGGGCGCGGCGTCGGGTGCCGTGCGCTGGATCGGCGCGGGTCGAGGGTTCATGGCCTACCCTGCGCTTGCTCGCCTGCGAGCGGAGACGGGCGGACCGCTCGCCTCGGTACACGAGATGATCCTGCCGCGAGCCGAAGACCTCCTCGCCATCGCTCGGCCTGAGGTCGCGGCGGGGCGGGTGTTGCCGGCGACGGCCGCATTACCGATTTATGTCCGGGACCAGGTGGCGAAGATTCCTGGGTCGTTGTCATCGGGCTGAAACACGAGTCGCGTGAAATATGTCTGAAACAAGGACTTCACGGCTCCCGCTCATGGCCGCAAAACAAATCCTCGTGGTCGAGGACGAAAAACCCATCCGCGACATGATCAGCTTCGGGCTGCGTCGTGCCGGCTTCGAAGTGCGCGAAGCCATGGACACGCGCGCCGCACGGGCGCAAGTCGCCGATCGACGGCCCGATCTCATGCTCGTCGATTGGATGCTGCCCGACATGAGCGGGCTCGAGTTCACGCGGCAAATCAAGCGCGACCCGGAGCTTCGCGAACTACCCATCATCATGCTCACGGCCCGCGCCGAGGAGTCGGACAAAGTCGCCGGCCTCGAGGGCGGAGCGGATGACTACGTGACGAAGCCTTTCTCGCCGCGCGAGCTCGTGGCGCGCATCAATGCGGTGCTGCGTCGCGTGGATCCGCAGGTCGAGGGCTCGGTGATCAGTTTCGAGGGCTTGAGTCTCGACCCGGTTGCGCACCGCGTGACAGCCGATGGCCGACCGGTGACGCTCGGGCCCACCGAGTACCGCATGCTCGAGTTCTTCATGAGCCACCCCGATCGGGTGTACTCGCGCGAGCAACTGCTCGATCGCATCTGGGGTGGCAACGTCTACGTCGAGGAACGGACCATCGACGTACATATCCGTCGCCTGCGCAAGGCACTCGAGGAATTCGGGTACGATCGCATGGTTCAGACGGTGAGGGGTGCGGGTTACCGCTTTTCGACCCACTCGGAG
>JBIJCL010000289.1:0-2873 GCA_044344725.1 Steroidobacteraceae bacterium
GAACAGCAGCAGCTGCCCGGGCTTGAGCTTGATCTCGCGAGGGCCGTAGTTGTACCCGCCCATCATGCGTACGACGGCCATGTCGATGAACATGGTGCTCATCGCAAACGGGTTGAGGAAACTGAGTACGCCGTTGCCGGCCTCGTCCGCGGCTTCTTGCCCCGGATCGACGCAATAGATTCCCGACCAGCTATGTAGCGCGTGGTTATGCATCGGGAAATAACCCCCGCGTCGCGTGACGTGAAACCAGGACTCGACGCCGATATGCAGATTCTTGAGCATGTCGACCGTGTAGCCGTTGAGTTGTCCGATGGCCTGGTAGAGCTGCTGGTAGCAGAACACGCGCAACTCCTGGACCGCCGCATTCTCGGCGGCGAAAAGCTGGAAGTGGCTCTCGAAGAGTTGCTTGCTGCGATTGACCATGGGCTGCCGATTTGCGCGCTCCTCGCCCTTGGCTTCTTCGGCGAGGATGTACTCCCGAAGACGCGCGTTGAGCGGCGCGGGATCGGGGTGGATGACCGAGGCGAGCGGAACGGCGAAAAACGGTTCGATGCTAAGATTGGTCGTCGTCATCTTTTTGCTCAGGCGAAAGGGCGAACGTCCGGCAGCTTAACCGCTCCTCCGCCGGGCAACAACCGGGGAACTCGATCATGCAAAAAGACGCTGGATCACAGTCTGCGCATCGCGATGCGGCCTTCGACTGCCTGCAGCGGCGTGACTTCCCAAAATCGGAACTCCTCTTCAAAGAATTGATCGCGGAAGGTTCTGTCGATCCTCAGGACCGATTCGGTCTCTCGATGGCGCTGTACGAGCAGGGTCGATTGGAGGAGTGCCGTGAGCCTCTCGCCGAGGCCTGTCGACTCGAGCCGAACTTCGTCCATGCCTGGCTTTATCTCGGCGTGGTGAACGAGCGATTGGGTTTGCGATCGCCCGCCGCGGGCGCTTATCTGCGCGCAGACCGACTGATGAGTGGCACCCCGCCGGCGAGCATCCCACCCGACGTTCGAAATCTATTGACGCACGGTGCTCGTTTTTTGGGTGGCGAGGTTTTCGGTGCGCTGTCGGCCGAGCTGACTTCGGTTGCGCGCAAGCACGGCGAAGCGTCGATCGCGCGTCTTTATCATGCTGCGGAGATGTTCTCCGGCATCAAGCCCCTGCGTTACGAGCATCCGCGCTGGCGTCCGGGTCTTTTTTATGTGCCCGGCATGACACCGCGACAGTTTTTCGAACGCGAGGAGTTTTCCTGGATCGACGCCGTCGAGCGTCAAACGGACGTCATTCGTGAGGAGTTGCGGTCGGCGCTCTCCGACAAGAAAGGCTTCAAACCCTATGTGCAGTACGCCGAAGGTTCCGAAGAGGCGCGCATTTGGAGTACGTTGAACGGCTCGACCGATTGGTCCACGTTGCATCTGGCACGACACGGTAAGTTCGAGGAAGAGGCCTGTGCGCGCTGCCCCAAAACACTCGAAACTTTGACGGCAATTCCCGATCTGCATGACGTGCCGGGGTACGGACCCGAGATCATGTTCTCGGTGCTGCAACCGAAGACCCTCATCCCGGCGCATCGAGGCAGTGTCAACGGACGACTGGTCGTGCATCTTCCGTTGGTGGTGCCGCCCAACTGTGGCTATTTGCGTGTCGGTGATGAGAAGCGCAGTTGGGAGGAGGGGAAGTTGATGATGTTCGACGACACCTTCGATCACGAGGCCTGGAACGGCAGCGAGCACACCCGGGTCGTGCTGATTTTCGACGTCTGGAATCCGGAGTTATCCATCGCCGAGCGCGACGCCTTCCGAGCGGTTTTGTTCAGAGCAGCCGAGTTCGAAAAAGAGCTGCTCAATTCTTGAATTGTTTTTGGAGGTAAAGCGGATGTGGTATTCGACTGTCATGCGTATCGCCGTGCTGGGTCTCGCGTACGTGCTGTTGCCGCTCGATGTCGTGGCGCAACCGGCATCCTCCACGATTCCGCCCGAGGTCTATCGCGCTGCGGGACTCGATAAGTTGACCGACGCGGAGCGCAAGGCGCTCATCGATTGGATCAACGCCGGCGCGCCGATGACGGCGTCGGGAACTCCCGCCGTTCCTGCAGCGCCGGTCAGCCCGCGCGCGCCGATGGTCGCCGCCACGCCGGCTCCGGCCGCGGCACCGACGCCAACCGTGGCATCGGTTCCAACTGCGGCACCGGCCCCCGCCGCTCTACCGGCTCCGCTGACACCGCTCTCCGAGGAGAGCGAGATCAACACGCGCATCCTTCCTCCTTTTACGGGTTGGACGGGTCGCACGATCTTCACCATGGAAAACGGGCAGGTCTGGCAGCAGCGTATGGACGGAAACTACACGTTCAAAGGCACCGACACGCGCGTGGTCATCACCCGCGGAGCCTTCGGGCTCGATCGAATGAGGCTTGTGGAAAGCGGTCGTTGGATCGGCGTGAAGCGAGTCAGGTAAACGCTTGAATGAGCGGCGCGAGATGCCGCTCGTAGGGCTTCCAGATTTTGCCGCGATCCTTGCGGATGCCGTCGCGCATCATGACGCTACTCGCGGTCGCCACGGCGCCCGTACGGGTTTCGAGCTGGATCATTCCCGGCTCGAAATCGAGTCCGACGAACTCGGCCATCTGTCGCGCCATCGATTCGGGTTCACGAACCAGATCGTCGTAACGCACATCCATGATGCGTCCTGGCAGACGCGCATGCCATGACGACATGAGCTCGCGATACCGATGATGATGCGCGATGAAATCCTGCTGCGCATAAGAATAAGGCGCGGCGTGGGAGAACAGCGTTCGAAGGCTCGAAAACCCGACGTCGATAGGGTCGCGGACGAGATGGATGAATCGACTCTCTGGAAGCGCGCGGGCGATGAAACCCACA
>JBIJCL010000290.1:0-2853 GCA_044344725.1 Steroidobacteraceae bacterium
GAGATGGATGATGCGGTTCTGCACCTCTCGATCATTGAATACGAGCACGACGAGCACCCGGTTCTCCGAGAGCCCCACGAACTCGATCTGGGTGATCGACGCGACGGCCGGCCGCGGCACCGTCACCACGCCCGCGAGCCGCGTCACGTTCGAGAGCAACTGCGAAGCATTGGTGACGAGGGCTTTCGGATCGTCGATCGCCGACCCCTCGAGATGACGTCGAACCTCGGCCAGCGCCCCCTCGTCGATAGGACCCGAGCGCAGCAGCGTGTCGACGAAAAACCGGTAACCCCGATCGGTCGGGATACGCCCCGCGGAGGTGTGCGGAGAGGCGACGAAGCCGAGCTCCTCGAGGTCGGCCATCACGTTTCGGATGGTGGCCGAAGACAACTGCAAGCCGGAGTCGCGCGACAGCGCTCGGGAGCCGACCGGCTGTCCCTCGCGGATGTAACTCTCGACCAGCACTCGAAGCAACTGCTGCGCGCGCTCATTCAGCAGTTCGTATTCGTGGGCCATGAACAAAAACTAACGAGAGGACCTTTACTGCGTCAAGGGACGTGATAAAACGACGCAGGTTTTACCCGGACCCGGTCCCATGCCCGACATCCGCCGCTGCGCGCTCATCACCCGATTTGCCGACTCTCGCGTCGCCGAGAGCGCAGCGCTCATCGCCCGCCATCTCGCGTCACAAGGTCTCGAAACACTCGCCTCGGAAGACGAACGCGATCGCCTGCACGGTGTCGAGGCGCGCTTCCTCGCCGAGTCGACCTTGGTCCGCGAGGCCGACCTCTTCATCGCCATCGGCGGTGACGGCACGTTGCTCTACGCCGCGGGTCTCGTTGCCGAGCGCGGCACACCGCTGCTGGGCGTCAATCGCGGACGGCTCGGTTTCCTGACCGACGTCATGCCCGAAGACATGCTGAGCTCGGTGGACGCAGCCCTCGCCGGGCAATGCTCGCGAGACGAACGTCCCCTGCTGCGCGCCGAAATCACCTCGGCCACGGGCACGAAGACCGTCGGGCTCGCGCTCAACGACGTCGTCCTGCAAAAGCGCCAGAGCGGCCACCTCATCGATTTCGAAACCTGGATCGACGGCCGCTTCGTCAACAGCCACGGTGGCGACGGCCTCGTCGTCGCAAGCGCCACGGGTTCGACCGCCTATGCGCTCTCCTGTGGCGGCCCGATCGTCGACCCCTCCCTCGAGGTGGTCGTTGTCACGCCCATCTGCCCCCACACGCTCTCCGATCGTCCCATCGTGGTATCGGCCCGCTCCGTCATCGAAATTCGCCTCATCGATCGGCCGGACTCGTCGGCCGAGGTGGCCTGCGATGGGCGCTCACTCGCGCCCCTCAACCCTGGCGACTCACTCGTCATCCGCACGGCCGGTGCACGCATCACGCTGTTGCACCCCGAGGGCTACGACTATTTCCGTTTGCTGCGCAGCAAGCTCAATTGGGGCCGCCGCAGCTTCGACGCGCAGCGCTGACCCCTCCGCCGCCCATGCTCTCGCACCTGCACATCCGAGACTTCGCCATCATCGACGCCGTCGAGGTCGACTTTGCGCGGGGGCTCACCGTGCTCACCGGCGAGACCGGTGCCGGCAAATCCATTCTCGTCGATGCCCTGCAATTGGCCGTTGGGGGACGCGGCGGCGCAGAGGCCATCCGACACGGCGCCGATCGCGCTGAGATCACCGCTACCTTCGACATTGGCGGCGCACCCAAATCTTTGTTGATGCTCCTCGAGGAGCAAAGCATCGAGATCGAAGACGAACTCGTCGTTCGCCGGGTGCTCACACGTGAAGGCAAATCTCGCGCGTATCTCAACGGCCAGCAGGTTCCCCTGCAGATCCTGAGATCCGTCGGCGAGTCGCTCGCCGAGATCCATGGGCAGCACGAGTTTCAAAGTCTCGTCAAAAGCAGCGCACAACGAGAGCTCCTCGATGCATTCGGGGGCCACGACACCCTTGCGGCCGAGGTCACCAGGCTGCATCGCGAGCGTCTGCAACACTCGCTCGCACTCGAATCCCTCGAAGCGGCAGCCCGTGATCGCGATGCGCGTCTCGACCTACTGCGGCATCAAACGAGCGAACTCACCGTGCTCTCTCTGAAGCCCGCGGAGCTGCAGTCACTCAGCGAAGAGCGCAATCGACTCGCCAACTCCGGACGCCTCGCCGAGGCAGCGCGCGGCGCGCTCGATCTGCTCTACGACGCCGAAGAGAACAACGCGCATCACGCGGTCTCGCGGGCCGTGGCGGTGCTGCGTCACGGCGCGGCACTCGACCCAAAACTCGACGCCCTGCTGCCCGCACTCGAAGAAGCCGCCATCCGAATCACCGACAGCGCCCAAGAACTCACGCGCTACCTCGACTCCATCGAGGCCGACCCGCGACGCCAAGAAGAGCTCGAGCAACGACTCGCGAGCATCGAGTCGCTGGCGCGCAAGCACCGCTGCACCGCCGATGAGCTGCCTGCCAAAGCGGCCGAGCTCACCGAAGAACTCTCGCGTCTCGAAAAAATCGACGCGAATCTCTCGGCGCTGCGCACTCAGGTGAAAACCGCCGTCGACGCCTGGCACGCGGCAGCGAGCCGGCTCTCCAAACAGCGTCGCAAAGCGGCCGGCGAACTCGCCACCGAGATCTCAGCGCGGATGCAGAAGCTCGGCATGATCGGCGGAAAATTCGAAATCGAATTGGTCCCCGTGGACCGCCCGGAAGGCGGCACCTCGGCCACGGGACTCGAAGACATCGCCTTCCTCGTCTCCGCCAACGCCGGGCAACCCCCACGACCGATCGGCAAAGTCGCCTCGGGCGGTGAACTCTCGCGTCTCTCGCTCGCCGTGCAGGTGGCGCTC
>JBIJCL010000291.1:0-2831 GCA_044344725.1 Steroidobacteraceae bacterium
CGGAGTGGCAGAGATCACGGCCTTCGAAGCCGGTGCGCTCGAGACGGCTGCACCACCGACGCCGAAGGGATTGCTGTGTACGAATCCACCTTGGGGCGTTCGCCTCGGTGATCAAGCCGCCGCGCGTGCGGTGCACGCCGAGCTCGGCCAGGTGCTGCGCGAACGTTTTCAGGGCTGGGAGGCCGCCGTGCTGAGCGGTGACGCCTCGCTCGGACTCGAGCTCGGACTCCGGGCGCACCGCGTACACAACGTGTTCGTCGGCGCGCTCGAGTGTCGATTGTTGCGCCTGCGGGTCGGCGAGTCGGCGACACGCGATCTGCGTCCGCGTCAGGGGTCGCAGATCGACCTTGCGCTCGCCGAGCAACCGGGCGCGGTGATGTTCGCGAATCGGATTCGCAAGAACCTCAAGCAACTCTCGGCGTGGCAGCGTCGCGAAAGGGTAGGTTGCTATCGACTCTACGACGCCGACATGCCCGAGTACGCCTTCGCGATCGACTGCTATACGGCGGCGGACGAGTCGGAGCGCTGGCTCGTGGTGCAGGAATACCAGGCACCGGCGCAGATTCCGGAGGAAACCGTTCGCAAGCGACGCTCCGAGGCGCTTGCAGGTCTAGTGGTGGCGACCGACATCAAGCCTGACCACGTGCACCTGCGCACGCGTCGCCGCGTCAAGCGAGGCGATCAGTACACCAAGCGTGACGAGCGCGGCGAGTTCCGCATCGTCGGCGAGGGTGGGTTGCGCTTTCGGGTGAATTTCGAGGACTACCTCGACACGGGTTTGTTTCTCGATCATCGAATCACTCGTGCGCGATTGCGCGAGGCGGCTGCCGGCAAGCGTTTCCTCAATCTTTTCGCGTACACGGGGACGGCGACCGTGTATGCGGCCGCGGGCGGCGCGTCGTCGACCACGACGGTCGATCTCTCGACGACCTACCTCGAGTGGGCGCAGGCCAATCTCGCGCTCAATGATTTCTCGGGTCCACGACACCGCTTCGAGCGAGCCGACGTGCGCGAGTGGCTCACGGCAGCCGCTCAGCGCGGAGAACGGTACGACCTCATTTTCTGTGATCCGCCGACGTTCTCGAACAGCAAGCGCATGGAAGGGGTGTTCGACGTGCAGCGCGATCACGCGGGCCTCATCGAGGACTGTCTCGCCGTCCTCGCGCCCGGTGGAGCGCTGGTCTTCTCAACCAACGCACAAAAATTTCGCTTGGACGAGGGGCTGTCGGCTCGTCATTCGGTGCGCGACATCAGCCGAGACACGATCCCGCCCGACTTTGCGCGAAATACGGATATCCATCGGGCTTTTGAGATTCGCTAGGTCGATTTGACCGGGCCATGGACGTCGGGGGGTGGCGTCGTGGTCACAGCCCGTCCGAGGTGCGTATCGTGCGAACTGTGAAACCCCCAAAATTTCCCCTCGTCGCGTTCGCTTTGGCGTCCGCCCTGACCTTCGCTGCCTGCTCACGAGGTGGCGGCGGCGAAGCGCCTTCGGCCTCCTCGCTGACCGTCACCTTGGTCGCGGCAGAGCGTCGCCAGATCGACCGCGAAATCGTCGCCTCCGGGTCGGTCGCCGCGTGGCAGGAGATGTCCCTCGGGGTCGAGGTGGCGGGACTGCGCGTCGCGAACGTGCTCGTCGAACCGGGTGACAAAGTGGTCGCGGGTCAGGCGCTCGTCGAGCTCGATCGGCGGACGCTCGACGTCCAGGCGCGTCAGGCGGAGGCGAGTCTCGCCCAGGCCCGCGCCAACGCCGAGTTGGCCATCTCCCAAGAAAAGCGTGGCGCGAGCCTGCTCGATCGCAACCTCATCTCGACCAATGATTTCGAAGTCCTGCGAGCCAATCGCTCGAAGGCCGAAGCGCAAGTGGTCTCCGCCGAGGCCGAACGCGATGCCTCCAGGTTGCGACTCGGATTCGCGACGCTTCGCGCGCCCGATGCTGGGGTGATTTCGGCCCGTAACGTGCAGCCGGGACAAATCGTCTCCGGCGGGGGCGAGCTGCTTCGTCTCATCCGTCGCGGACGACTCGAATGGCGTGCCGAGGTGTCCGAGAACGACCTGACGCGCATCAAGGTCGGCGCAACCGTCGACTTGCGTGGCCCGTCGGGTGATGTGGTCACGGGCATCATCCGTGCCGTGTCGCCATCCATCGATCCGCAGACCCGCACCGCGCTGGTGTACGCCGATCTCGAGAAACCCGGTGCGCTGCGCGCGGGCATGTTCGCCGAAGGTCGTCTGCGGGTAGGCAAAGCCGAGGTCACCGTCATCCCCCGCCAGTCCGTCGTGTTCCGCGATGGCTACCCTTACGTCTTCGTCATGGGCGAGAACAACAAGGTACTGCAGCGGCGCATCGATTCGGGCCCGCCGCAGGGCGATTCCGTCGAAGTGCGCTCTGGGCTCAAAGACGGCGAAAAGGTCGTTGCTCGAGGAGCGGGCTTCCTGAGTGATGGCGACATCGTCAAGGTCGTCGACGGTCAGAGTTCATGAACCTCTCGCGCTGGGGTATTCAATACCCTTTGCCTTCCGTCCTGTTGTTCGTCGTTCTCGTGATCGCTGGATTTTGGGGCTTGAGGCAGTTGCCCATTTCCCAGTTGCCGGACATCGCTTTGCCGACCATTCAGGTGTCGGTCGGGCTACCCGGTGCTTCGCCCTCGACGCTCGAGACGGACGTGACGCGTCGCGTCGAAGATGCGATCGCGAGCATTCCCGGAATCGAACGCATCAACTCGGCGGTGAGCGAGGGCACCTCGGTCACGCGCATCGAATTCGAGTTGGGGCGAAACATCGACCAAGCGCTCGATGAGGTCAAAGATGCAGTCTCGCGGGTTCGTCGC
>JBIJCL010000034.1:0-10776 GCA_044344725.1 Steroidobacteraceae bacterium
GATTCTGCGCAGATTTGCAGAGCTGATGATCGCTCATACCGATGACCTCGCCGTCATCATGACTGCCGAGCAAGGCAAACCGCTGGCCGAAGCAAAAGGAGAAGTCGCTTACGCGGCATCGTTCATTGAGTGGTTTGCCGAAGAAGGTAAGCGTACTTACGGTGACGTCATTCCGACCTTCCGTGCCGACTCGCGACTGCTGGTGCTGCGTCAACCCGTCGGCGTTGCTGCAGCCATCACGCCCTGGAATTTTCCGGCAGCGATGATTACGCGAAAGCTGGGCCCTGCCCTCGCCTCGGGGTGCGCCTTCGTCTCGAAGCCCGCACCGCAAACTCCGTTCTCTGCGCTGGCTCTCGCGGAGCTCGCAAGTCGAGCGGGGATTCCGGCAGGAGTCTTCAACGTCGTGACCGGAGATGCCGAAGCGATCGGTGGCGAGCTCACATCGAATCCCCTCGTGCGCAAACTCAGTTTCACCGGTTCAACCGCTGTCGGAAAAAAACTGCTCGCGCAATGTGCGGGTACCGTGAAGAAAGTGTCGATGGAATTGGGCGGCAATGCGCCGTTCATCGTTTTCGACGATGCCGACATCGACGCCGCCGTGCAGGGCGCAATGGCGAGTAAATATCGCAATACCGGGCAAACCTGCGTCTGTGCCAATCGGTTTTATGTGCAGTCTGGCATCTATGACGAATTCGCAAAGCGTCTCGTCAAAGCCGTGGCGACGCTTCGAGTCGGCGACGGTCTTGCAGGGCCCACCGAACAAGGTCCGCTCATCGATGCGCGCGCGCTCGCAAAGGTGAAATCCCATATCAGCGACGCGGTCGAAAAAGGCGCAAGCGTCGCCTGCGGCGGCAAGTCGCATCCCCTCGGTGGAAATTTTTTCGAACCCACGGTACTCGTCGATGTGACGCCGGCGATGCGAGTGGCGCGCGAGGAAACCTTTGGGCCCGTCGCACCTCTTTTCCGTTTCGAGACGGAGGATGAGGTGATCCGGATGGCCAACGATACGGAATTCGGTCTCGCAGCCTATTTTTATACGCGCGACCTCGCGCGCAGCTGGCGCATGCAGGAGGCCCTCGAGTACGGAATCGTTGGCGTCAACACCGGACTGTTTTCGACTGAGGTCGCTCCTTTCGGCGGCGTCAAAGAATCTGGTTTGGGGCGTGAAGGCTCCCGTTACGGCATCGACGATTACACCGAACTCAAATACGTCTGCGTCGGCGGCTTAGGTACGTGAGCATTGCCGAAGCTCGCGAAGACACCGCGTCACCACGCGGGTTGTTTCCGTTGCTCGCCGCCTGCAGCGCGCTGGGGCCTGTCTCGACGCTGATCCTGCTCTCTGCCCTGCCTGCGATTCGCGATGAATTCGGTGCGACGACTGCGGCGACGCAGGCGGTCATCAGCGTCTTTCTTATCGTGTTTGCTTTGGGGATACCGCTCGCGGGCCCATTGTCGGACCGTTTCGGTCGTCGGCCGATGTTGCTCGGTGGTATCGGAGTCTTTTTCGCAGGGTCCGCACTGGCGTACGTCGCGCCGACGCTCGAGCTCGTCATCGTTGCGCGGGCGATTCAGGCGGCGGGCTGCGCGGCAACGACGACTGTGTCGCGCGCGATTCTCGGTGATATCCATCGGGACTGGCGCCTGACGCGAGCGCTCGCCACATTGACGCTCGTCATGATGATGGGGACAGCCATCGCACCATGGCTGGGCGGATTCATCACCGAAAGACTTGGGTGGCATGCGCCGTTCTTGCTGTTGCTGCTCGCCGCAGGCGTCATTGCTTCCGTGGCGTGGCGGGCGCTGCCCGAAACTCGCATCGCGCACGCCGGGGTGACGTCTTTGTCGGCTGTCGGAGCCGCTTCGATCAGCGTCCTCCGTAACAGGGCTTTTCTGGGTTGTGCCCTCGATGCCGCAATCATCTATGCACTGTATCTCGGCTTCATCACCATCGCCCCCTACCTGCTCGCCGATATGCTGGGTCGTCCGGCCACCGACTTCGGTATCTACATTTTGTTTTTATCGATCGGCTACTTCCTCGGAAACTTTTGCGTGTCGCGGTTGCAAGGTCATGCCGCCATCGAGCGGCTCGCTCGTTTCGGAATCGGCTTGCAGGCCGTGTCCGCCTGCGCCGCCTTCGGCTTCGTATTGGCTGGCTTCACCGACCCGCTCTGGTGGTTCGGCCCCATGCTTCCTCTCGCTTTTGCACAGGGACTCTCGCTGCCGCATATCACGGCAACGGCTGTCCGGCTCGCGCCGGGTTATGCCGGGGTCGCCTCGGGGATGATCGGGTTCTCGCAACAGGCTGGCGCGGCGATCGCGGTCCAGTCGATGGGCTTCGTCGCAACGGATACCCCTTTGCCGGTTCTCGGATTTTGCGCAGCGTTGTCGTTAGTCTCGATCGGCGCCATGATTGTGCTCGATCGTCTGATCGCACAGGCTGCGAAAGACAATCGGGACTCTTAAACATCGACGGAGGCTGCGTGACGCTATGGCATCTTCGAAAATTCTCGGGACGATCGCGATCGCCCTGCTCGTCGCCTCAGGCGGATATCAAGGAATGAACACCGTGAACGCAACCGAAATTCAACCGCCGAAAGCTGCCCAACGCCCGCACGTCGTCACCTCGCCTTTTGGTGACCGCGTCGATCCGTGGTACTGGCTGCGCGACGACGAACGCAAGAATCCGGAGATGATCGCCTACCTCGAGGCCGAAAACGACTATATGAAAGCGGTGATGGCACCTCACCGTGCGCTCGAGCAAAAAGTCTATGAAGAAATCATCGGGCGCCTGAAGCAGGATGATGCGAGCGTTCCGCAACGACGGAACGGCTACTGGTACTACTCGCGATACGAGACCGGCAAGCAATACCCGATTTTCGCGCGACGAAAAGGCAGCCTCGATGCGCCCGAAGAAGTATTGATCGACGGCAACATGCGCGCCCAAGGTCACGATTTCTATCAGCTTGCAGGCCTGGAGGTCAGCCTAGACGGACGCTGGGCAGCGGTTGCGGAAGACACGGTAGGCCGTCGTCAGTACGAGATACGGATCAAAAATCTCGATACTGGCGAGTTCCTGCCTGACGTTTTGACCAACGTGGAGCCCGACATCGCTTGGGCAAACGACAATCGGACCTTCGTCTACATCCGAAAAGATCCGCAAACCCTGCTCGGTAACAAAGTCTATCGACACGAGCGGGGAACGAGTCCCGACCAGGACGTGCTCGTCTACGCACAAGAAGACGAAAGTTTTTACATGGGAGTCGATAAGTCGAAATCGGATCGATATATCTACATCGCCTCGCAGAGCACGGTATCGAGCGAATATCGATATGCCGATGCCAACGATCCAAAACTCGAATTTCGCGTAGCCTTGGCTCGGGAGCGCGATCATGAATATCAACTCGAAGATCTCGGTGATCGATTCATCATCCGAACGAATTGGCAGGCCAAGAACTTCCGTATCGTCGAAGCGCCGAAAGCCACCGTTGGTGATCGCAAGACGTGGAAAGACCTCGTAGCCCATCGTGACGATGCCTTCATCGGCGGCTTCGAAACGTTCGACCAGTTCCTCGCCGTCTCCGAACGCTCGGGGGGTCTGCAAAAACTTCGCGTACGGTCTTGGGACGGAAAAAAGAATTTCGTGATGGACGCCGCCGATCCGGCGTATGTCATGGGACTCGGAAATAACACGGAGCAGAACACCACGCTGTTGCGCTACGTCTACACCTCGCCCACCACCCCGGCGAGCACTTACGACTACGACATGGCAACAGGCGAGCGGCGTCTGTTGAAACAGGAGCCTGTGCTCGGCGGGTTCGATTCGACGAAGTACGTATCGGAATTCCGTTTTGCAACCGCGCAAGACGGCACCAAGATACCGGTCACGTTGCTCTATCGCCGCGGGACACCGCTCGATGGCACCGCACCTGTTTATCAATACGCCTATGGCTCGTATGGAATCACCTCCGAGCCGAGCTTCAGATCACCGGTGCTATCGCTGGTCGATCGCGGTTTTGTTTACGCCATCGCTCATATTCGCGGCGGGCAGGAGATGGGGCGCCATTGGTACGAGAACGGCAAACTTCTGAAGAAAAAAAATACGTTCACCGATTTCATCGATGTCACGCGATATTTGGTCAACGAGAAAATCGCAGATCCGAAGCGAGTCTTCGGTATGGGCGGCAGTGCAGGCGGCTTGCTGATGGGTGCCGTCGCGAATCTCGCACCGAACGAATACAGGGCACTTATTGCACATGTACCCTTCGTCGACGTGGTCACGACGATGCTCGATGAAAGTATTCCGCTCACCACCAACGAATTCGATGAGTGGGGTAACCCAAGCAAGGATCGAGCGGCCTACGATTACATGCTCTCCTACTCGCCCTATGATCAGGTGAGCGCTCGAGACTACCCGGCGATGCTCGTCACGAGCGGACTCTGGGATAGTCAAGTGCAGTACTGGGAGCCGACCAAATGGGTCGCGAAGCTTCGCAGCGTGAAGACCGACCGCAACCCGCTGCTTCTACGAACCAACATGGAAGCCGGGCATGGCGGAAAATCCGGGCGTTTCGAGCGGTACCGCGAGGTCGCCGAAGAATACGCCTTCATTCTGTGGCAAGCGGGAATCAAGCAGTAGTGATGACGACCCGTTCTTCAAGCGCGCTCAGTCTTGGGCGATTCCACGAAATCAGCGTCAGTACCCGCGATCTCGAGGCCTCGCTCCGCTTCTATGAGCTGATGGGGTTTTCTAGGGGAAGCGTCGGCAACGCTTGGCCGCATCCGTACGCTGTCGTCACGTTGGGCGGAGTGACCCTGGGCCTGCACGAGTACAAATTCCCGTCGCCCTCCTTCACCAGCGTTCACGATGATGTCAACGCGGCGCTCGCCGCTTATCGTGAGGCAGGCGCCGTGATCGCCTTTGCGAAAACCGGACCGGATTGCTTCAATGAATTCGGACTTCGAGATCCTGCCGGGCATATGATCACCCTGCTCGAACGTGCGACACATCCCGACGATGCATGGAACCCCGCCTCGAGCAGCCCGATGCTCGGAGATTTCCTCGCATTCAGTCTGCCCTCAGCGGCACCCGAGATCAGCGCAGGGTTTTGGCAGGCCTTGGGTGCGGAGCCTTGGGACGGCCGTCCGTGCTGGCCCGCGACATGGTTGCGAGCCGGTGGTCTCGTCATCGCGATCCATGACGAGGCTCAGTTCGACCGTTCCGCTCTCGTCTTCCACCGCCACGGCGTTGCGGAAGGTACTCGACTCGAATCTCCAGAAGGCTTGCCCATCGTGATGGTGGGTTGATCTCGCTACATCAGGCGGCGAACGATTCCTTGGACGAGACGTTGCAGCGCCGGTGGGTGCTGCTTGAGAAACAACGACGGTTCGACGAGCTCGAGCTCCATGACGACCGGCGTGCCATCATCGGCGGGCGCGACGTCGACACGCGCATAAAGTAGTTCACGTGCAATCGGCGCAAGAGCCGCCTCACCCACCCGCCGCTCCGCAGCCGATATTGGGATGGCTTCCGACACCTGCTCGTCGTTTCCGGCGAATCGCGGCGACTTTCTTACGGCATGCGTGAATTCACCATCGATCCAAACCAAGGCTCGCTCGCCGTGTCCTTCCACGGCGCGAAGGAACGGCTGCACAAGTACATCACGCTCCTCGAGGAGGCGGCGAAGGATGTCGGCAGCCTCGGCAGATGAGCCGCGGACATGATGCGTCTCGAAAGACCCGGCACCCACGGCAGGTTTAATGACGATGTCGTTCCAGCCGCGGGCTCCGCAGAGCGTGGCGAGATTCACCTCGCTCCCGCGATCGAGCACCGTGGTCGGCGTGACGGGCACGCCACGCGACGCAAGCTCGAGAAGATAACGTTTATGGAGATTATCGAAGATGATTTTCGCGGGATTCCATAGTGGTGCGATCGAAGAAACCTTCACGACCCACTCGGCGAATGGCCGCAAGCGATGGATGTAATCCCAGGTCGAACGAATGACGGTAGGTGCTGGAGACTCCCACGCTTCGGGATCGTGCCATGCCGACATTTCGGCCTCGACGCCTGCGGCTCTCAGGGCATCGAGCAATAAATCCTCGTCCGCATCCGGCTCCGGGAGCGGACGGCAAGTGGCGATGTGGAGTTTCACGTCTTCGACTTCGAGAGAAGCAGGTAGATACCGAAAATCATGATGCTCGCATTGACAGCGCCGATCACGAAGAATGGCGCTCCCTTACCCACGATGTCGTACATCACACCGCCAACGGCCGTGGTGAACAAAATGCCGCAAGAGGCGAAGATGCCCGCAAGTCCGAACACGGCACCCCGAACGTCTTGAGGCGCTTCCTGTCCGAGAACCGTCTGGCTCGCGATGATGGCGCAGATTTGTCCGAGCCCCAGCAGTATCGCCACGACAATGATCCACTCACTCGTCGGATCACCGACGAAACCACCGGCGATATAGCCGACACCAGCAACGGCCATGGCAACAACACCCGCCGTAATTCGATTCATCTTGTCGAGCATCAGACCGAATACGATGGCGAACAGTAACGCCGAGACGTTGGCGATCACATAGGGTTTGGTGGCAGCAGAGGCAGCTTCGGCAACGGTTTGTCCGTTCGCGATGGCGGTTTGCTGAAGACGCGCACTGAAGAACGTACCGATGACGACGCGGTCGGCAAACGAAACGAACTGCAACATATAGGCGAACCAGATACGCGGATTGGCCCGAGCGGCATCAAGCCCCGTTCGCAGCAATACCCTTAGCGGCTCGCGTTCACCGATTTGGCTCGGCGTCCCGCGCCTAAGGCCCAACCAACAGACGAGTGCGGTCAAGAGACAGAGCGCTGCGGCTATTCCGAGCGTGACACGCCCGGCCATGGCGGCATCCATGCCCTGATCGGCAAGACGCTGCGGAACCTTGCCGAGCACCAGCACCGCCAGCGTCGCGCCAAGTCCTTGGCAAAAGCCAGTGATGCCGACGAACAAACCGCGAGACTCTTCTTGCGGCGTATCGGCAAGGACCGTGGCGAGCATGCACCCTACGGCTGCGACACCCACCGAGAAAAAGAGCGCGCAGGCCAAAAGCTGAGGAAACGTTTGAGCAAGCGGATAAAGAAAAAATCCGGCGGCGAGCCAGACGAATCCGAGTGCATACACGGGTCGCCGACCGATCTTGTCGGACAGCGCGCCGAACGGCGCGACCAGCAACAGCGAAACGATTTCATTGGCGAAACCGAGCATCCCCAGTGCGCGGCCCTGTTCGCCCGCGGGGACTTTTAGATTGGCATTGAGAAGGTAGGGCTGGATGAAACTGACGAAGGCCAGCATGCCGATGGTGATGAACGCGGCAAACAGATAGGTCTGTGCGTTCCATCGGGTGTATCCCGGCGCGAGGTTCACGGGACCAAACTTGACTCCGGACGACGTGCTCATGCCGGCATCGTAGTCGAATTCTTGTCGAGTCGGCTCACGACGAGTATCGCGAGCATTGACAGCAGAAATCCTGGAACGAGCTCGTACAGTGCGAACCAGCCACCGAGATCAGCGCCCTGCTTCCAAAGAATGACCGTCAGCCCGCCGACGAGGATGCCGGCAAGCGCCCCGTTACGAGTCGTTTTCGGATCGTAGAGCGAAAGAATGATCGCCGGTCCGAACGCGGCTCCAAAACCCGCCCAAGCCCAGGCCACCAGATCGAGCACCGTACTGTCGGGGTTCAGGGCGATCACGAAGGCCAGAAGCGAGATGAACAACACCGAAAGTCTGCCAGCCCAAAGCAACTCGGTCGTACTGGCTTCGGGTCGGAACAAGCTGCCATAAAAATCTTGAGTGAAAGCCGACGATGCCACCAGTAACTGAGCCGAGGCGGTACTCATGACCGCCGCCATGATGCCGGCGAGGCAAAGCCCCGCCAACGCCGGATGCAGAAACGTGGTCGACATCACGATGAACACTTTTTCGGCGTCGGCTCCGACGAGCGTTTGCGGCAGCACCAACCGACCCGTGAGCCCAACCAGAACCGCTGCAACCATGACGATGATCACCCAAGTCATCGCGACCCGGCGCGCCACCGTGATGTGGGCTACCGACTTCGCAGCCATGAAGCGAGCGAGGATGTGGGGTTGTCCGGCGTAGCCGAGACCCCATCCGAGCAGCGACAAAATACCGATCACGCCGAGCGTTTCGCCCCCATCGGCCATGAAGGGATCGAGCAAAGCGGCGTCCAACGTTTCGAGTCTCTCGAAAGTCGTCGTGAAACCCCCGGCGAGCGCCACGCCGAGTACGGCCACCATGACGAGCGCCACGAACATGAGCGTCCCCTGCAACACGTCGGACCAGCTCACGGCAAGAAAACCACCGAGGAAGGTATAGGTCAGCATGACGATCGATCCCCAGAACATCGCCTCGGCATAGGGCAAACCGAAAAGCGATTCGAAAAGCCGTCCGGCTGCGACGAAACCGGAGCTGGTGTAGAACACGAAAAACACCAGGATGAAGATCGCCGAGAGGCTGCGCAGCAGCCGGCTCTCATCCCGAAACCGGCGCTCGAGGTAATCCGGGATCGTCAAAGAATTACTGAAGCGCTCGGTTGCCTCACGGAGGGGGGCGGCGATCCAACGCCAATTGAGCCAAGTTCCGACGGCGAGTCCGAAGAGCAGCCAGATTCCGTCGAACCCCGAGGCATAGGCGAGGCCGGGCAAGCCCATGAGCAGCCAACCACTCATATCGGTCGCTTGGGCACTCAGAGCGGTGACCCAGCTCCCCAAAGATCGACCACCCAATATGAAATCGCCCAGGTTTCGGGTGCGGCGCCAGGCGACCAAGCCCAAGCCCAAGCAGATCCCCATGTAGAGAACCATGGTGGCGATGATGATGACGTTGTCGGACATGGAACTCTCCCCCCGTCTCCGAGTCTAGCCGATGCTAAAATCCGCCGCCCCCTGGTCTCGGCGCATTGCCCTGCGCCCCAAAGGAAACCGCTCATGGAAGACATTTTGCTGCTGCCCTTCGCCCAGTATTGGTGGGCGTACATCGGGTTCGTCTTGGCGCTCTTTGCGATTCTCGCCTTCGATCTCGGCGTATTCAGCAAGCCAGGCACGTTGCCGACACTGCGTGAGGCCAGCATCCGTAGCGTGATCTTCATTCTGCTGGCCCTGGCGTTCAACTACGGGCTCTATCAATTTTTGCTTTACGAGCTGCCGAACAGACCGGATCTCGTCGGGCTCGATCACGCTCAACTCGCGCGCGACACATCGCTGGAGTTTCTCGCTGGCTATGTCGTCGAATACGCGCTCGCCATCGATAACGTCTTCGTCTTCGTCGCCGTATTTTCGTACTTTGCAGTACCGCCCCAGTACCAGCAGAAAGTGCTCTTCTACGGAATCATGGGTGCCATTCTGTTCCGCGCCCTCTTCATTTCGCTCGGCTCCGTTTTGATGCAGTACGAGTGGATCGTCGCGATCTTCGGCATCTTCTTGATTCTCACTGGGTTCAAGATTCTGTTCTTGCCCGAGAAGCCTCTCGATCCATCGCGTAACCCAATCATCTTGGGCGTGAAGAAGCTTTTCCCGGTGACGCCGGCTTTCCACGGAGACAAGTTCTGGGTCGAAATCGACGGCAAGACTTGGGTGACGCCACTTTTCGTGGCGCTCGCATTCATCGAGTTCAGTGACATCATCTTCGCCATCGACTCGGTACCCGCAATTTTTGCGCTGACCAACGAACCTTTTGTCGTCTTCACATCGAATATTTTCGCCATCATCGGTCTGCGTTCGCTGTTCTTCGTACTCCAGAGCATGGTGAAAGCCTTCTTGTTCCTGAAGTACGGACTCGGCGTCATCCTGGTTTTCGTAGGCCTCAAGATGGTTTGGCTCAACGAGGCTTTTGGCGGGAAGTTTCCGATCAGCTGGTCGCTCAGCATCATCGGCGCCATCCTCGCAGTATCGATTCTGGTGTCGATCGCCTGGAACCGCTCGCGCCCTGTCGGGGAGCGCAACGCCGACTAAAGCTGTTGGATGAAGGCGTCGATGGCCTTGCGACTTTCCGGCTCGTCGAGAGTCGGCGTATGGCCTCGGCGTGAAATCTCTATCGCTTCGAGGCCCACATGGCGAGCGGCCATGTGCGCGACCGTCTCGGCAGACAACAGATCGGACAGCTCGCCTCGCAAGCAAAGCAGCGGTAGGCCGTTCAACGAATCGAAGGTGTTCCAGAAATCCGGGACGGAACCGCTTGTCGCGCCTGCCGGCTCCCGCACAGCGCGCCCGACGTTCGGATCGACATCACGGATGATCCGACCGGGAGCGTCTTCTCGGTATACCCGACGCGCGAATGTCATCCAGTCGGCATCGGTGAAGTCGGGGTAGACCTGCGCATTGGCGATTCGAGCTTCGGCGGCTGCCTCGGCCCACGTGGTCACTGCGCGCGCCGTTCCCGCCGAGCTCGCGATTCGAACCATGCCAGAGACTTCGAGTACTGGTCCGATATCGTTGAGGACCAGCCCTGCCACACGATCCCGATGGAGGCTGGCGAGAAGCATCCCGACGATACCGCCAAGCGAAGTGCCGATGACGATGACGCGCCGCAATCCTGCCGCATCCATCATCGTGAGTACATCGCGGACGTAAATCTCCGGACGATAGTTGCGCCACTCCGGATCGGGGTCGGAACGTCCTCGTCCGCGAAGATCGAGCGAAAAGACGGATCTTCGGCTGGTCAAAGAAATATGGGGTGCGAGTCCTTCGAAATCGCGACTATTGCGCGTGAGCCCCGGCAGA
>JBIJCL010000292.1:0-2815 GCA_044344725.1 Steroidobacteraceae bacterium
ACCTGCCCCGGTCATGGCATGGGGGATGAGCGCGAGCAGGGCGGTCGCGAGCAACGTGCCCGTCGCAAAACTCACGCTGTGGGGCATGACCCGATCCCGACTCGCCGCCGGGAGCAACAGGAACACGCCGGCGATCAGGGCCGAGAGAAGCCCGCCGAGCGCGGTGAACAGGAGGATCGCCGGGAGGGTGTCCATGGAGTGTTATATTCTAACACCATATCAGGGCCGCCATCCGACCGGTCCGCTGGTCACGTCGGTGCGAGAAGAATCGGACCGGATCGGCGGCCGTGCACCATTCCCCGCCATCGACCTTTCCGACGCCGAGCGCCGCGAGCCGCTGCCGCGCAAGCGCCGGCAGATCGCATTGCCATCGACCCTTGGGGTTTCGCTGGAAAGCCGCCTCGACGGCCCTTGGCGCCCCAGAGTGGCCCGGCGAACCGGCCAGAAAGGCCTCTCGAACCTCGTCGCCCACCTCGAAGTGCGCGGGTCCGATGGAGGGGCCGAGCCAAGCGACGAGATCCGCGGGTGCCCTCGCCATCGCCGCGACCGTCGCCTCGAGCACTCCGGCCGCGAGGCCTCGCCACCCGGCATGGGCGGCACCCAGCACCCGACCGTCACGACTCGAAAAAAGCACCGGCAGGCAATCGGCCACCTGGATGGCGAGCACGATGCCCGGGGTGCGCGTCACGATCGCATCCGCCCGAGGCCGCGATCCGCCCTCGGGGCGGGAACGCTCATCGACCTCGATGACATCTTTTCCGTGAACCTGATCGAGCCACACAGGCTCCGAAGGCAAACGCAACGCATGGGCGAGTCGACGTCGATTTTCGAGTACGGCCGATAGGTCGTCGCCCACGTGCACACCGAGATTGAGAGTGTCCCAAGGCGGCTCACTCGCGCCGCCACTACGCAAGGAGAAGGCGGCGCGAACCCCAGCAGGCGCCGCCCAACGCGGCTCCATGACAGGAACGGTCATTTCCCACCCTCGCCGGCATCGCCCTCGCCTTCGCCTTCACTCAATATTTTGAGAAGCTTCGCGAAATCTTTGGGCAAGGGTGACTCGAAGCTCATCTCTCTCCCGTGCTTCGGATGCGTGAGCGTGAGACGCGAGGCGTGCAGCGCTTGTCGACCGAAAGACGACAAGGCTTCGCGTACGGCCGGCGGTACGCCCGCTGGCGTACGGCGCCGTCCCGCGTAGACGGGGTCGCCCACGACGGGATGTCCGATGTGGGCGAGATGCACGCGGATCTGGTGCGTGCGTCCCGTCTCGAGCTGCACGCGCACGAGCGTATGCGCGCTGAATCGCCGTTCGATGCGGTAATGCGTGATCGCCTCGCGACCATCGCCGCGCACGGCCATGCGCGTGCGCTGGGTGCGATGTCGGCCGATCGGCTCGTTGACGGTGCCGCCTCCCGTCATCACGCCTTGGCAGAGTGCGAGGTACTCGCGACCCATGTCCCGCTCGGCGAGTGCACGAACGAGCACTGCCTGGGCTTCGGGCGTACGCGCGACGACGAGCAGCCCCGAGGTGTCCTTGTCGAGCCGGTGCACGATGCCTGCGCGAGGAACCTGGGCGAGTTTCGGATCGAGTTGGAGCAAGGCGTTCTGAAGCGTGCCTTCTGAGATACCGGCGCCCGGATGGACGACGAGCCCCGCCGGCTTGTCGATGACGAATATCGCGGCGTCGCGATGTACCACGCGAAACGGGACGGCCGGGTCACCCGCGCTCACACGCTCGTCGGCGATGAACTCCGCCTCGACCCGCACCTGAGCGCCCGCACGCACGGGCTCGCGCCGAGCCGGAGCGACCCCCTCGATGAGCACGCGGCCGTCGTCGATCCAGCGTTGCAACCGCGCCCGCGAGTACTGCGGCAGCAATTGCGCCAGGGCGACATCGAGACGCTCGCCCGCGAGGGAATCGGGCAGCGTAAGTTCGTGAATCTCCGGGGGGGACATGCGCTCGGATATAATGCCCGTCCCTGCCACCCGGAATCCAACCCAACCGATGCGAGCGCCCCAAAGCAAAATTTCGGCGACGACGTCCCTGCAGCGCCTGATGCGTTACGGACTCGTGCTCGGCCTCCTGCTCGCGATCGGCGCCTGCGCCTCAGGGCGGGAAGATCTCGACGCGGCGCGTGGCGGTGCCGGGTTGGTGTACGAGCGCGCCCGAAAGGCGCTCGACAACCAGGATTACGAGAACGCCATCCGCGTTTACGAAGCGCTCGTGGCGCGATACCCGTTCGGGCCCGAAGCCCGACAGGCGCGACTCGATCTCATCTACGCGTACTACAAGGGCCGCGAGACGGAGTCGGCACTCGACCAGGCCGACACCTTCATGCGCGAGAACCCGACTCATCCGCGTCTCGACTACGCGTGGTACGTCAAAGGTCTCGTCGACTTCGAGCGCTCGGCGAACTTCATCGAGCGCTGGTTCGACGTCGATCTCGACGAGCGGCCGCCGCAGACCGCGCAGCGCGCGTTCAACTCGTTCCGCAAAGTCGTCGAAGACTATCCGCGCAGCGAGTATGCGCACGATGCGCGCCGACGAATGATCTATCTGCGCAATCGCCTCGCCGACTACGAAATCTACGTTGCGCGTCATTACATGGAACGTGGCGCATGGGTGGGCGCTTCGCGACGCGCCAAAGAAACGATCGAGCAATACGATGGAGCACCCGCTGTTCGGGACGCTCTCGAAATTCTCATCGAGTGCTACGACCGCCTCGAGATGAAAGAACTCGCCGATCAGACCCGCGAGATCTACGCCGCCAATTACGGTGGCGTGGCCGAGAAAGTCGTCCCCATCAAGAAACCC
>JBIJCL010000293.1:0-2814 GCA_044344725.1 Steroidobacteraceae bacterium
GCAGTCCTGCGCGGCTACGGGCGATCACTTCGCCAATCTTTGGATGCACAACGGGTTCGTCAACGTGGATGACGAGAAGATGTCGAAGTCGCTCGGCAACTTCTTCACCATCCGCGAGGTGCTCGGCTCGGGTCACATCCGTCACCCCGAAGTACTGCGTTATTTCTTGACCGGTAGCCACTATCGCGGCCCGATCAATTACTCGCTCGCACAGATCGAGCAAGCCGACGCTTCGCTCGGGCGTCTCTACACCGCGCTGCGCGGTCTCGATGCGCCGCCCGTCAAAGAGCCGCAAACCGGCGACTCGCCAGCCTGGCAGACGTTCCACACCGCGATGGACGACGACTTCAACACGCCGGAAGCTATCGCCGTGCTGCAAAACCTTGCGGGCGAAATCAATCGGGCACGCGATGCCGGTGATGTCGCCGGCGCCACCGCCAAAGCGTGCGAACTGCGCGCGATCGGCTCGGTGCTCGGGCTCCTCACGCTGAACGCCGAAGACTGGTTCAAAGCTTCGAAAGGGCAGAGCGGTGAGGGCGGCTGGGACGATGCGCGCATCGAGGCGGCTATCGCCGAGCGCCAGGACGCTCGCAAGTCAAAGAATTTCAAGCGCTCGGATGAGATCCGCGACGAGCTCGCGGCGGCGGGCATCGTGCTCGAAGATAAGCCAGGTGGCGCGACGGTCTGGCGACGCTCGTGACGGGTTGATCGTCCCGAGTGAGTACGGGCATTTCCTCAACCGCGAAGTAGGGCCATTAACTGGTCGGTGGTGAGCTTCGTCTTGGCGATGCCTCGAGCCGCGGCAAAGCGGTCTTTGCTCGGAGGCTTGTGATCCTTTACCTGTTGAATGACGACCGTCCCGTTTTCGCCAACGCGGAATTCCACGCGTTGCCCCGGTCGCAGACCGATGGCATCTCGGATGTGTTTGGGGATCGTGACCTGACCCTTGGCAGTAAGCTTAGTCGCCACGGTGTTACTCCGAAAAAAGACTGACTTTCGAAAGGAGAGTAACAACTCACCCACGATTCTCAATCCGGATATCTCGCCAAATCGCTTGAATTGCGCGGCAGAGCGAGTCCTACGCCCACATCGGGATCTGATCCGAACGCGATGGAGCGGAACGTGTTTCGTTGGTCCCAAGAAGGGGCGTCGCGCGCCATGGATGGCGCGCGCCGAGCTCACACGGATGTGGTTTTAGCGTCCCCTTCTTGGGGCCAACGGAATACGTTTGGGGCCAACGGAATGCGTGTCGATCAGCCGCCGCTCAGATCGCGGTCACGACTCCTACCCTCGCCTCAGCGCCGCCTCGAGGGTGTTCTTCATCAGCATCGCGACGGTCATGGGGCCGACGCCGCCCGGGACGGGCGTAATCCACGAGGCGCGCTTGGCGGCCTCGGCAAATTCGACATCGCCGCAGAGGGCGCCGTCTTCGCGTCGGTTGATACCCACATCGACCACCACGGCGCCGGGCTTGATCCACTCACCCTTGATGAGCCCGGGCTTGCCGGCCGCCGCCACGAGCACCTCGGCCTCGCGCACGTGGTGCTCAAGGTCTTCGGTGAACCGATGCGTCACGGTCGTCGTCGCGCCCATCAACAAAAACTCGAGCGACATGGGGCGTCCCACGATATTCGACGCCCCGACGATCACGCAGTGCAGGCCCTTCACCGACACCCCGATGTGCTCGAGCATCCGCACCACGCCATACGGCGTGCACGGCCGGATCAACGGATTGCGCTCGGCGAGGCGTCCGATGTTGTACGGATGAAAGCCATCGACGTCCTTGCTCGGGTCGATGCGCTCGACGACTTCGGTCTGCCGGATGTGCTCGGGCAGCGGCAGCTGGACCAAAATCCCGTCCACCGACCCGTCGGCATTCAGGGCATCGATGCGCGTGAGCAGCTCGACCTCGCTCGTCGATTGGGGCAGGTCGATCGCCACCGAGTGGATGCCGCACTCTTCGCAGGCGGCGCGCTTGTTGCGCACGTAAACGGCCGAGGCGGGGTTATCCCCCACCATCACGACCGCGAGCCCCGGGCGCCGGCCCCCGGAGGCCACCCGCCGGTCGACGGCCGCACGGACCTCGGCCTTCACCACCCTGGCGATGGCCTTGCCGTCGATGATTTTCGCGGGGCCCTGGCTCATGACTGGCGCCGATGATAGGGGCTCGACCCTCGGAGTGCCATATAATCGCCGGCTCGAAACGACAGACCCCCTGAAAATCCCATGCTCCAGAAACTCGGCGACTCGCTCAAAGGCAAGAAAACCCTCGCTTGGCTGATCCTCATTCCGCTCGCCATCGTGTTTGCGATCTGGGGCGCGACCGGGGCGGTCACCCTCGATTTCATCGGGCCCAAGAAGTACGCGGCCAAGGTCGATGGCAACGAGATCGCGTTGCAGGACGCGAGCCGCCTCTGGCAGGACCAGCAGTCCGAGTGGGCCGGCCAGTTCGGCACCGACATCCCCGAGGACCTCAAGCGCTCGCTGCAGGACGGCATCATCGAGCGCCTGATTCGCTCGGAGCTCATCAATGCCCGCACCGACGATGCCGGCTACCGCGTCGACGGCAGCCGTGTGCAGGAGAGCATCCGCAACGAGCAGGCCTTCCAGGTCGATGGTCAGTACGACGAGACCCTCGCGCTTGCGCGCCTTGCGCAGATCGGGGTGTCGGCGGATGAGTACCGGGCCGACGTGCGTCGCGTGCTGCAGAGCGAGGAGCTGCAACGCGCGCTCTTCGCCGGCGAATTTTTGACCGCCACGGAAATCGGTCGCCGCATCGCCCTCGAAGACGAGCAGCGTGAAGTGCGCTACGCG
>JBIJCL010000295.1:0-2813 GCA_044344725.1 Steroidobacteraceae bacterium
GCGGTTACATCGCGGAGTTTAGAAGCCCTTCGCTTCTGAAAGTCGCACGCGTCTTCGTACGACTGAGAACATCAAATGGCGCGCTTGTGTCGGAAGGCTACACCGATGATCAGGGCCGGGTAACGTTCACGGGCCTTGATCCTGCTGTGTCCTATCGTCTGGGCGTCGGCTCTGCGGTGCTGACACTCGATGGTCTCAGCGCGTGGCTCGTCAACAACCGATTACCCATCAATACCGCAGCACAAAACTTCCGTGATCGATATGGCGTCTATTGGGCTTACGCGGACTTTCCAGCGAGTGCAAGTTTTGCGGATACGACGGTCGAACGAGAGATGGTGTTGCGCTCAGGGTATAGCGCCAACGGTCGAGTGCTCGACGATGCCAATCGAGCCTCCGGACCCTTTTTGGTCTTGAATTATATCGTTCAACATCAGGCGTTTCTCGCCGCCGCAGGAGCCCCCCGGAGTACGCTGCCGAATCTCACGATTCTTTGGTCGCCCACTAACCGAGGTGCGGGTGATTCGGATACCTACAAGTTTGATGAGGGAGTCGCAGGTTCGTCTGGAGCTTTTTTCTCGACTCGCACTTCCTTTATCGATTCGAGCGGTAAAGAGACGGACGAGTGCCCGTGCATATCGCAACAGTACATATACCTCTCGGGCGCTCAAGCTACCGAGCCAATGGAGATGACGACGGCTGTTCCAGTTCACGAATTCACTCATTACACGCAGCGCTCCACCATGCGCAGTGCGTCGCCTGGCGGTCCGCATTCGTCAAATGCCGAGTGGCAGGACTTTACGCTAGCTCAGCATGAGGGTTTCGCCACGGGCTTATCGCTGATGGTCGGCGGAACATCGGTCAACGGTCGAACGTTCGCTCTCAACGACAACGACAAGTCTCGTTTTAACGCGGGCTTCTACATTGCCGGTACAGATTATCGAATTCGCAATGGTGGCGTATCGGAAGGCTGGTTTCAGGAGGGCAGCTTTACCAGCTTCATTTGGCGTCTTTTCGATCCGCGTGGCTCGGTACAGTTGAGTGCAGCCAAGGTCATCGCTCCGTTCTATTCGACAACATGGACCCAGGGTGTCTGGGCGCCGAGCCCTTGGGCATACGGGACAATTTTGAAAGCGCAGAATCCGGCTTCGAGCGGTGCGATTGATACATTGGCATCAAGTCTGAATATTACGTTAGCGGGCAATGATCATTGGGGTACGAACGAGCGTGTACTGGGTAACCGCACGTCAGCACAAACCTTTCCAATCTATACCGTAGTGCCGACCAACGGTTCCGTTCAGGTTTGCTCCGTTGGCAATAAGGCAGAGTACAATAAATTGTCGAACCGGCGTTATCTGCGTTTCGAGGGCTCGGGCGTTGCACGAACAATTCGAGTTGCAGGTCCAGCGGGCACGGTTCCAAAGTTATATGTCGATAAGCCGGGCGGATTTGTTTTTACCAAGGGATCCAATACGGCAGAGGCACGTGCAGTAATTCCAAGTGGTGGCACATATGGTTGGGTCGGCGAGTGCGCCGTGGTGGAATCGCCCTCCGTTACTGAGGCTGATAAAGACTGCAGCGCGCAAGCGTATACACCGCCAGCAGAAGTATGTTGGACGATTACGGTGACCAATTGAGTAAGCCGGAGACGCCAATGAATTATGTTCGACAGTTCTTCGTCGCGTTGACGTGGTTAGCGTTCGTTGGGTCAGTTACTGCGCACCCCATCCATGATGGCGAAGAGTTAGGTGCTATTGTGCGATACGTTGCCGGTTCGGATATTCGAGTGAATGTGACTATTACGCCAAGTGTGCCGTTTGATCGCGTCGATGTTGAGCTTGGCAGCAACTCGTTAGGCGGGAAACGAGTGATCTGCGCGCTTGGCGCAGTCGTGGCCACCCAGTCGTATCAGTGCGCGGTCAGCGGAGATGTGGCTGATCACGATCCGGGTCTTGTGATCAATATAATCGGTTATACGAGTTCGCCCGAGCATGACGTGGGTATTGCGCGTAAAAGTTTCACGATTGCTAATCCCAACTACGATCGTGCCGCAGATCAACGACGACAGCGACAGCTAGTTGATCAATCTAGTCGGAACACGATTTTGCGCGAGCCTGTGCGCGACGAGCGAGTGAAATAGCTCTGAATCTTTTCGCTCTTCAGTGAGCTGTTCAGCTTCGACGGATCAAGTTCTCAACGTATTTCCCAATCGCCAACGAACTCGTCAGTCCCGGACTCTCGATGCCAAACATCGTGATCAGCCCGGGGAGATGGTGCCTCTGTGGGCCATCGATACGAAAATCGGGCTGTGTTTCACCCGGTCCATGAATCTTGGGTCGGATGCCGGCGTAGTCGGGCGTGAGCGAACCGCCTTCCAGACCCGGCCAGTAGCGACGCACGTCGCTATAAAACTTGTCCGCGCGCGCCGGGTCGACGGTGTAGTCGATCGCGTTTACATAATCGAGGTCGGGTCCGAGCACGCCCTGACCACCCAAGTCGATTCGGTAGTGCGTTCCTAGTGCGCCGGGGATTGGAGGTGGATAAACCAATCTTTGAAAGGGCGCCTTGCCGGCGTAACGAAAATAAACGCCCTTGCCGAGATGGCGCGGCGGTATTTGATCTCGCGGGTAGCCTTCGATCATCGCGGCGACGGCTTGGGCCTCTAACCCGGCTGCCGTGATGAGGATCGACGTCGAGAGCGTCGTGCGATCGGCATCGCCGATGGTGACGTTCCAGCCACCGCCTGCGATGGCGCTGGCACCCGCGAAGGGCGAGTCGCATACGACGCTGCCGCCATGATTTTCGATTTCACCTTG
>JBIJCL010000294.1:0-2813 GCA_044344725.1 Steroidobacteraceae bacterium
AGTGCCCGAAGAACACCGGCACGCGAACGGTGGTCGCGTTCACCTTGATGTTGGGATCACCAAAGATTTTCTGGGTTTCCCAGAACATCTTCATCTCTTCTTTGGTGTAGCCGTTGTCCATGAACTTGTCGATTTGCGGCACAACGTTGAAAGCGATCTGCGCCGCGACGACCTTGGGCTTGACCGGGCCCTTGCCGCTCACGAGTGCGACGGTCTGCTCGGCGAGCTCTTCGACGGCTTCTTTGCCGGCACCCGACACGGACTGATACGTCGCGACGTTGATGCGCTCGATACCGACCGCGTCGTAAATGGGTTTGAGCGCGACCAGCATCTGGATGGTCGAGCAGTTGGGGTTCGCGATGATGCGACGCTTGGTGAACTGCGAGATCGCCGCGGCATTCACCTCGGGGATGATGAGCGGGATGTCGTCCTCGTAACGAAACTCGGAGGTGTTGTCGATGACGACACAGCCTGCCGCAGCCGCCTTCGGCGCGACGACTCGAGAAACATCGCCGCCTGCGGAAAACAGGCCGATATCCGCTTTGGAGAAGTCGAAGGTGTCGACGTCGACGACGGGATAGGTCTTGCCGTTGAACTCGACGCTCTTGCCGAGCGAGCGATTGCTCGCGAGCGGATAGAGCTCGCCCACCGGAAACTTTCGTTCCTCGAGAACTTTGATGATGGTGTCGCCCACGAGGCCGGTTGCACCGAGCACGGCGACATTCCACTGACGACTCATCGATTCTTCTCCGATTTCGTGATGACCGGCGTCGTCGATTTGACGTCGCCGTTCTGCGCGCGATGGCGCAGCCAATGATCCATGAGCACGATCGCCATCATCGCCTCGGCGATGGGCGTCGCCCGAATGCCGACGCACGGGTCGTGACGACCGGTGGTGATGATCTCGGCGGGCTCGCCATCGACCGTGATGGTGCGACCCGGCACCTGAATGCTCGAAGTGGGCTTGAGCGAGGCATGGACGATGATGTCCTGGCCGCTCGAAATACCCCCGAGCACGCCGCCCGAGTTGTTGCTCGTGAAGCCGGTCGGCGTGAGCTCATCGCGATGCTCGCTGCCGCGCTGCGCGACAACCTGCACCCCTGCACCCACCTCGACGGCTTTGACCGCGTTGATGCCCATCATCGCGTAGGCGAGATCGGCATCGAGGCGATCGAACACCGGCTCACCGAGACCCGGCGGCACGCCCTTGGCGATGACGGTGATGCGCGCGCCGATGGAGTCGCCCTCTTCGCGCAGCTTCCAGATGAGGTCTTCCAATTCTTTGACGCGCGAGGGATCGGGGCAGAAGAACGGATTGTCGTAGGCCGTCTCGGGCGCGACGGGGTCGAGCACGAGCGAGCCGATCTGGCTCAGATAGCCGTGGATCTCGATGCCAAGACGCGTGGCGAGATACTTGCGAGCGACGGCACCTGCGGCGACGCGCATGACGGTCTCGCGCGCGGAGGAGCGTCCGCCGCCACGGTAGTCGCGGAATCCGTATTTTTGCTGATAGGTGTAGTCGGCGTGCCCGGGGCGGAACCGATCTTTGATCTTGTCGTAATCGCGCGAGCGCGCATCGGTGTTCTCGACGACGAGCCCGATGGAGGTGCCCGTGGTTCGCCCTTCGAAGACGCCCGAGAGGATACGCACGGCGTCTTCTTCTTTTCTTTGACTGACGAACTTCGAGGTGCCGGTGCGACGGAGGTCGATATCGCGCGTGAAATCGGCCTCGGAGATCTCGAGGCCCGGCGGACAGCCGTCGATGATGCAGCCGAGTGCCGGACCGTGGCTCTCGCCGAAGGTCGTCACCTGAAACAGGCGACCGATGGTGTTACCGGACATGACGTTGCAGCTGCTCGCGGGTCAACAAAAATACGCCGCCACCGCCACGCTCGAACTCGAGCCAGGTAAACGGCACGCGTGGCCACTGGCGTCGGACCTGCGTCTCGGTGTTGCCCACCTCGACGACCAGGAGACCTCCTGGGGTGAGGTGCCGCGCCGCCTGCTTGAGGATGACGCGCACCGAATCGAGACCCTGTTTGCCTGCCGCCAACGCGAGGCGCGGTTCGTGTTCGTACTCGGGAGGCAGCGAACGCATCTCGCGCGCCCCGACGTAGGGTGGATTCGAGACGATGATATCGTACCGACGGCCTTCGAGGGCCGCGAAATGATCCGATTTCGCGAAGCGGACACGGCGCGAGAGTCGTAAGTCGCGTGCATTTTCTCGCGCAAGCGCGAGCGCTTCATCAGAGATGTCCGTGCCTTCGACTTTGGCTTTTGGCAGGTAGTGCGCGGCGGCGAGCGCGATGCAACCGCCTCCCGTGCAAAGATCGAGTACGCGTTTGACGCGAGCCGGGTCGATCCATGGCCGGAACTGATGTTCGATGAGCTCGGCGATCGGCGAGCGCGGAATGAGCGCCCGCGGGTCGGTGCGCATCGGCAATCCCGCGAACCACGTCCGACCCGTGAGGTACACCGCGGGGCGTCGCGTCGAGATCCGCAGCTCGAGCAGCGCCTCGTAGGCCACCGCCTGGCGCAGGGTCAATCGACGTCGGTACACCGCGGGGCTCGGCGCGGCCTTGAGACCGAGCACGTGAAAAAGGATCGCCGCCGCATCGTCCTCGGCGTTGTCCGTGCCATGACCAAAGAACACCCCCGCCCGATCGAGCGCCTTCGCGCCGTGGCTTAAGGCCTCGAGCACGGTGGGGGGTCGGGGACGGGCGGGCCTGTGGGATACTTTGCGCATGTCAGACATTGTGCCATCCACCGCCGCCCGCGCGTTCATCGCGCTGCAACACGTTCTGCCGCAACAC
>JBIJCL010000045.1:0-10313 GCA_044344725.1 Steroidobacteraceae bacterium
GCCCGATCAGCTGACGCGCGATGCGCTGCAGTACCGGGTGCCTCTGGCGCCCGCGAGGGACGGAAACACAGTGGAGACTCACATTGAAGAAGCTGCCTATGGTGATGCTGCTGGGCGCTACCTGGCCGCGTTGCGCTTCGCGGAAGGTGCGCTTTCAGGAATGCGCAAGGCGTATCGGGGCGATTAAGCGTCGTCTTAACGGAGAACGATCGTGTCACTCTCGAACATACTCAAGCTCGCTGGCGGTGCACTGAACGCTCAAACCGTTCGGTTGAACACCATTGCATCCAACCTCGCCAACGTCGAGACCGTCGCCGGTTCGGAAAACAGCGCGTATCGCGCCAAGCGTCCGGTTTTCGCAACGGTGCTCGAGCAAGCGTCCGACCAGCTTCAAAGTGCTTATGGCGTGAAGGTCAAGGGCATTACCGAGACCAAGGCCATCAACCAGCAGCACTTCGATCCGGAGAACCCGCTCGCGAATGCGGAAGGGTACGTCTTCCGCTCGAACGTGAATCCGCTCGAAGAAATGACCGACATGCTCGATGCCGCGCGGTCCTACGAGACCGCCTTGACCACGGCGAGCACGGCCCGCGAGTTGATGATCCGCACGATCGACATGAATACCAAGTGAGTGTGACTTAAATGGCATCCACCTCCATTCCGACTTCAGGGCGCACCCCGCTGCCTCCCGGTGTCTCGAGCTACGAGGCCGAGAAGCAAAAAGAAGCACAGCGCTCGACCTCGCTCGGTCAGGCAGAGTTTTTGAAACTCATGACGGCCCAGCTCAAGAACCAGGACCCGCTCGCTCCGATGGAGAACGGCGAGTTCCTGGGGCAGATGGCTCAGTTCTCGACGGTCAACTCGATCGGCGAGATGGCCACGCAATTGAAGGCGCTCTCCGATCAGATGAGCGCCAACCGAATGCTCTCGAGCGGATCTTTGATCGGTCGCTCCGTACTGTCAGCCGGAAATTATGGCGAGTTGCGCGAGGGTCAGTCGCTCGATGGCGCCGTGCGGCTCACCGAGCCTGTCGATGGCGCGGTCGTGACCATCCGCAATGCGGTAGGTCAGATCATGGAAACCTTCGAACTCGGACCGGCAGGAGCGGGCGATTATCCGTTCTCATGGGATGGCGCCTTGCAAGGCGGTGCGAACGCACTTCCGGGTCGCTATCAGGTCGATGTCGCGGTGCGCCGCGCCGGCCAAGTCGAGGCTGCAAAAGCCTTGCTGTACATACCCGTCAACAGCGTGTCGATGAATGGTCAGGACGTCGTCCTGAACCTGCAGAACGGCGCGCAGATTCCTCTTTCTCAAGTCACCACGATGCGTTGAGTCGAGCGCGACTCATCCACTTCGGAGAAAAGCAGATATGTCTTTCTATACGTCCCTCACTGGTCTGAACGCTGCGAAGGCAGAGCTCGGAATCGTCAGTAACAACATTGCCAACGTTGGCACGATCGGCTTCAAGAAAGCCCGTGCGGAGTTCGGCGACATCTTCGCGACGTCGCCGCTCCAGAACGCCAAGGGCTCGATCGGTCAGGGCGTGTTGCTCAAGGGCGTGGACCAGGAGTTCTCGCAGGGTAACGTCGCGTTCTCGCAGAACTCGCTCGACATGGCCATTCAGGGCCAGGGCTTTTTCGTGCTGAAGCCCAACCTGACGTCGAACCAGACGGTGTTCACCCGAAACGGCTCGTTCCGAGTCAACAACGATCGATATGTCGTCGACTCATCGGGACAGTTCGTCCAAGTATTCCCTGTCAACGATGACGGATCGGTCGTCGCTACGGGCTTGAGCTCGGCCAGGTCGTTGCAGTTGCCGAGTACCGCGGGTCTGCCGCGCGCCTCGTCGAAGATCGACCTCGGCGTGAACCTGCCCGCCGACGCGGAGATCATTCCGCAGCAAGAGCAGTTCAAGTCCGGCGGTGCGGTGTACCGATTCGATCGAAATGATCCGAACACCTTCAACCGATCGACCTCGATCACGGTGTTCGACTCTCTCGGTAACCCCTCGATCGCGACGATCTACTACGTCAAGGTGTCCAACGCCACGATCGAAGATCCGACCAACAAATGGCAGACGTACATCTACGTCGGTGATCGTGAAATTGAACCCGCCTTGCTCAATGCAAAGACGGACAAGGGCGAGACACTGTACATCGACAAGTTCGGTCAGAAGACGACCGATCCGACGCAGTTCGACCCGACGTTCAACGCCGGTTCGCCGCACCCGCTCTATTACCTGAACGACCAGACCAATGAAGTCGATTCGACGCCCGCAAAACTGACGGGCGGATTCATTGACCGCGCCAGTGGCTTCGATTTCGGAAGCACGGACAGCAACAAGATTCGCATCGGGTTCTCGGAAGTGAGCACGACCGCGAGCGGTACCTGGACCAACGCCATTTCGACATTCGGCTCCGGAACACCGGCGCAGGAATACTCGATCACGCTGACCAAGGGCTCGGGCGCCTCGGCGGTGACCCGCACGCTGACGTTCCATAGTCAGGCGGCAAACGCCGTTTCCGGCAAGACGCTGCGTGCCGAAGATATCGATACGTTGTTATCGGGTACGGCCAACATCGCGAGTGTCGGCGCTTCCGGCGCTGCGGCACCCACTCAAACTGCGGCAGAGGCTCTTGCTGCGCTCGGCTTGGGGTACACGGGTAGGGCGCTCGATGGTTCGTTGACTTTCTATGATATCGAGGGTGATGAGACCTTCTCGATCGCCGTCACGAACTCGATGAAGAGTCAGGCGGGCGGATTTGCGGGCGGAGACTTCTCGAGCGCATCGGCTATCACCGTCGGCTCGACCGTCGAGAAGCAACGCGGAGTCAACAACCGAAACTTCGTGAAGATTTCGGTGGACGACTCTGATCCGATCGTCGTCTCGCTGCCGGACAAGCTTCGTGGTCAGGCACTGACGGGTACCGAACTGGCGGCGGAAATGACCAAGGCCATCAACAACGCCTATGGTGACGATCGCTACACCAGCATCAACAGTGCTGCCAATAGCGACTTCAGGCTGTTTGCGGAAATCGATCTCGACAACCTGCCGGCCGACAGCCCGCTGCGTACCGCTTACGTGGACACCAGCGTGGGTCAGAACGGTGCGCTAGTCGGTACGGGCAAGACCCGTGCGAACGCGCTCGAGGCCGGAATCAAGATGCGACTGCCGTCGCTCGAAACCTACAGCCCGAATGCGCCGAACGCGGCGAACGATCTCGTCGCTGCGGTGCAGCGCGAGGTTGATAGCCACATCGGCTCGGGTGTGATCAGGGTGGGATACGATCCGCGCGCACGTTCGTTCACATTCAAGCCCTACGACAACTCGTTCAAGATCCAGGGCCTGAAGGTGCTCGGACCTCTCGATACGGACGGCTCGACGCCGAGGGCTAACGACGTGCTCGGTTTCCCGGCCACGGGCGACTTCACGCCGGTCGGTGCCGGTACGACCCAAGGCACGTTGTCGACGGGTGAACTGCGCCCGAACGGTAACGACATCCTCAACGAAGATCAGCGTCGTTACGGCATTCGTGTCGACTACCTCAAAGATCAAAGAAAATTCGTCTTCTCCTCCGGCACGACCGGTGAGAAGTCGCTGATTCGTATTGCGCTCTCGGATAATGATCGCGCCTCGAACGTACTCGGCATCGCCGACGAATTCGCGACCGAAATCGTCACCTCCGAGGGTACCGGATTGGCTTCGAAGCCTGCCGTCACCACGGGCAGCAAGGCCGGTATCGATATCACCGGCACCTTCTCCGTGACCACCAACGACAACATCGTCAACGTCACGGTGGATGGCATCGACGGATCGATCCGCATTCCCCCGGGCGCCTACACCGGAACCACCTTCGCCCAAGCGCTGCAAGATCGAATCAATGCGATCGCCGGCCCGAACGGCAAGGCCGTCAGCGGCGTGCGGGTTGAATACGACCTGGACAACTCCCGCTTCGTGTTCACCTCGGGAACGACTTCCGAAGAATCGTTCATCAACATCAACGGTCACCCGAACTTCGGTTTGAGCTCGACGTCGCAGATTCGCGGTAGCGTGCCGAAGGTCACCGTGCTCGTTCAGGCGAAGGATACCGACGGTAACCTTCTCTACATCGACAAAGACGGTAAAGAGACGACGAAGAAACCGGAAAACCTTCCGAACTACGCGCCGATCTACCTGACCAAGGGCCAGTTGACCTTCGACACGGCAGGTAAGCTGGTGTCGCCGAAGGAGGGCGCACGCTATACGCCGTTCGATCCGCAGAACGGCGCCGATCTCATCGTGTTGAACGTGGACTACGGAAAGTTCTCCACGCAGTTCTCGCAGCCCTTCTCGGTGTTGTCGCTGACGCAGGACGGATTTACCTCCGGTCGTCTCGACGGCATCAGCATCGACTCGGCCGGTACGGTTCGTGCGAACTACACCAACGGCCAGCAGGAAGCTCTCGGAAAACTGATTCTCGCGAACTTCGCAAGCCCGAACGGCTTGAAGCAGATCGGTAATGCGAACTACGTCGCGACGTCTAACTCGGGCGACGCGGTGGTCGGTGTCGCAGGTTCGGACGGCTACGGAACGATTCAGGGTGGTGCTCTCGAACGAGCGAACGTCGACCTGACGGAGGAACTCGTCAACCTGATCACCGCGCAGCGAAACTTCCAGGCCAATGCCAAGGCCATCGAAACGGCGACGAACTTGACGAGCACGATCGTCAATATTCGTGGTTGATGAGATCTGATCGCCCATCATGGACCGACTGATCTACACAGCGCTGAGCGGACAGAAGTTCATCGACCAGCGCGTTCAGCAGATCTCGAACGAGATCGCGAACGTCAGCACGGCTGGCTTCAAGCGCGCGTTCGCGGCGGCCACCGAGACGTATCGGTACGACGGAGACGGCTTTACGTCGCGTTTCGTACCGGTCGTCAAGCCGTCTTCGCGTGTGGATATGAATGCCGGCCCGATGATGAGCACCGGGCGACCGCTCGATGTCGCGCTCAACGGAAATCAGCTCTTTGCTGTGCTGTCGAAGAACGGCGAGATCGCCTACACGCGACGCGGTGACGTATCGATCGATGTCAATGGCGCTTTGAAGATCGGTTCGGGTGAGTTGCTCGTCAGCGATACGAATGAGCCGATCACGGTTCCCCCCTTGGCTGAAATCAAGATCGGGCCGGATGGCACGGTCCTGACGAAACAGGTGGGCGGCGACGCAGTGATCTTCCAGCCGCTCGCACGACTCCAAGTCGTCGAGGCAGACCCGTCCAAGGTCAATCTGCGTACCGATGGTTTGTACGAGTCGTCGGATCGACAGCCGTTTCCGGCTGCGCAAACGCCGGCGGTTGCCTCGGGCGTTCTCGAGGGCAGCAATGCCAATCTCTTCGGCAGCATGGTCGACATGATCAGCATGAGCCGACGTTACGAAATGCAAGTCAAAGTTCTCAAGCAGGCGAGTGATCTCGCCGAGCGCAGCCAGTCTCTGGCGCGGCTGAGCCAGTAAAACGCAAGGTAAGGAATCCTCTAAATGGAAGCAGCACTCTGGGTAGCGAAAACGGGACTCGATGCGCAACAGACGCGCATGACGGTCATCGCGAACAATCTCGCGAACGTCAATACGACCGGGTTCAAGCGGGATCGCGCGACGTTCGAAGACCTCTTGTATCAGAGCGTCCGTCAGGGTGGTGCGCAGACCTCGGCAGATACGGCTGCACCGACCGGGCTCTTGCTCGGCACCGGAACGCGAGTCGTGGCGACGGAGAAGCTCCACGCCCAAGGCAACCTCATTCAAACCGAGAACGCGTTCGATCTTGCGATCAGCGGCGAGGGGTTCTTCCAGATTTTGCAACCGGACGGCACGCTCGCCTACACGCGTGACGGTGCGTTCAAGATTTCCGCCGAAGGCGTTCTCGTCAACTCGAGCGGCTATCGATTGCAGCCCGAATTGGCCATTCCCCAGAACGCCCAGACGATCACGATCGGTGGCGATGGAACCGTCTCGATCCAGGCCTTCGGTGAAGCGCAGGCCCAGGCCATCGGACAGGTCCAGCTCGCGCGATTCCTCAATCCTTCGGGACTTCAGGCGATCGGCGAAAACCTGTTCCGTGAGACGACTTCGAGTGGTCCTCCGCAGGTCGGCATTCCGACGCAGCAGGGCAACGGCCAATTGATTCAGGGCGCTCTCGAGAGCTCGAACGTCAACGTGGTCGAAGAAATGGTCAACATGATCGAGACGCAACGCGCTTACGAGGTCAACTCGAAGGCGATCGAGTCCGTCGACGGCATGCTGCGCTTCGCCAACAACAACCTCTGAGGTTGATCCGTGATCCGAAACGTCATGCTCATCGTTCTTCTCGCGACGTCGCTCGGCGCCTGCGCCGAGGTTGGCGTTCGCGACTTGCCACCGGAGCGGGTGTACATCCCGGCGGACGATCGATCTGTGCCACCGGTGGCGGATGGATCGATTTTCTCGCGTGTCGGACAGGGAAGCCTGCTCGGACTCGATCGTGCGCGTCAGCCCGGAGATTTGCTGACGGTTCTGATCGAAGAGCAGGTGACGGCTTCGACCTCGGCCTCTTCAAATGCTTCGCGTAACTCTGCGACGACGGCGTTGAACGGCAACGCGCTGACGGAGCTCAACCGATTCTTCGACAAGGCGGGGGTCCCCTGGCCTGTCGACATCAACCCCGCCGAGAGCGCCATCGAATCCAACGGTGAGGGCCGGGCGCAGCAGCAGGGTCGCATCACGGGTTCGGTCACTGCGGTCGTGACGGAAGTGTTGCCCAACGGGCTTTTGGTCGTCCGAGGATACAAGCGGATGGAGATGGGCCGCGGTACGCAGATCGTGCGTTTGACCGGACTCGTTCGCCCTTCCGATATCCAGCCCGACAACACGGTCCGGTCTCGCAGGTTGGCGGACGCGGATATCAGCTTCGCCTCTAAAGGTGAGCTGGCTGACGCCAGTCGTTCTGGTTGGATGAACCGAGCATTGCTCCGTCTGTGGCCGTTCTAAAGAGGGAGCCGAATCATGACTTTTGCATCACGCGCAGCACGAATCGTATCGACACTGGCTCTTGTCATTCTGTCGGCAGCAAGTTCGATAACTGAAGCGGCGCGCATCAAAGATATCGCGGCCTTGTCGGCGGCTCGGCCGAACCAACTCATCGGTTACGGCCTTGTGGTCGGCCTGCAGGGAACCGGCGACGGAAAGGATATCTCGTTCACGATCCAGACCTTGCGCGAGACCTTGGCGCGCATGGGTGCGTCCGTAGACGGCCCTCTGTCGAGCTACGACCTCGACCCCACTGCCGTGAAGGACTTCAAAGTCGAGAATGTGGCCGCCGTCATGGTGACCGCAGAGCTTCCGGCTTTTGCCAAGCCCGGTCAGAAAATCGACGTGAATGTCGCCGCGATCGCCAAGGCGAAGAGCCTGCGAGGCGGTCTGCTTTTGATGACGCGGATGCGAGGACCCGACGGCGAGACGTATGCGGTCGCGCAGGGACCTCTCTCGGCGTCCGGGTTTTCGGCGGATGCGGCGGGCAGCTCGGTGGCGGTCGGCGTGGCGACCTCGGCACGCATCCCCGGTGGAGCGCTCGTCGAACGGGAAGTGGAGGGCCCTCTCAACGTGGGCGATCACGTCACCCTCAATCTCACCAATCCTGATTTCGCGACGAGTGCGCGAATCATGAAGGCCATCAATGCACAGTTTGGAGACGGAGTCGCCGCGGCGGTCGACGCGGTATCCGTCAAGGTTCGAGCACCAACCGCGCCGGAGGCTCGTGTGGCGTTCGTCGGACTCCTCGAGGAGATCGATGTGGATGCTGCTGAGCCTCCTGCTCGGGTCGTCGTCAATTCACGTACGGGTACGGTCGTCATCAGTTCGAACGTCCGCGTTCGAGCGGCTGCCGTGAGCCAGGGTGACATCACCGTGACGGTCGAGGCGACGAACGAAGTCAGTCAGCCGGAGCCGTTCTCGCGAGGCGGGACGACGACGCCCGTCCAGAACGCGGATATCACGGTGACCGAAGAAAACAAGAAGATGGTGCTGTTCAAGCCCGGTGCCGAGCTGCGCCAGATCGTGAACGCCGTCAATGAAATCGGTGCGTCGCCCACGGCGCTGATCTCCATCCTCGAGGCGCTGCAGCGTGCCGGTGCGCTGCAGGCCGAGTTGATCGTGATCTGACGATCATGGACGTTCGTACTCCATCATCCTGGTTCGATTTCAACTCGCTGGCCGATCTGAAGGCCAAGGCGGGTCGTCGACCTGATGATGCGACGTCGGATGTCGCCAAACAATTCGAATCTCTGTTCCTCAACATGATGTTGAAGGAGATGAGAAAGTCGGTTACGCGCAGTGGTCTGCTCGGTTCTGACACGATGGAGACCTACGAGCAGATGTTCGACCAACAGGTCGCTCTCGGAATGTCTCGAGCCGGCGGTATCGGTCTCGCCCCGTTCATCGAGGAGCAACTCAAGAAGCAGACGGAGTCCACGGTAGACGTACTCCAACGTCGTCAATTCGGCGCGACGGAGAAGTGACGTGGTCGATATCGTCGGAATAGGCGTCTCCGGATTAACTGCCTACCAGCGGTCGCTCGCGACCACCGGTAACAACATCGCGAATCTTCAGACGGAAGGATATGTCCGTCAGCGCTCGATCATCGAGTCGGCGGGTCAGGATACGACCTCGCGCATCAGCCTCGGTTCGGGTGTCCGCTTTGCCGGCGTTCAGCGCGTCTACGACCGATTCGCCGAGGAAAATCTTCAACGTGCGACGAGCGAGCTGTCGGCTCAGGAATCGCTGTTGCGTGAGTTGCAAGCGTTGCAGGACGCGATCGGTAGTTCCGAGGCGGGTCTGCATGGCGCATTCGAAGAATTTTTCGGCGCGGTGCGCGGACTGGAGGTCGCACCAGCCTCCGTCGGCGCCCGCGCCGGGTTTGTGGCGGCCGCCGATGGCGTGGCGCTGCGCTTCCGAAGTCTCGGCTCGACGATTGCCGACTTCGACCGCTCGACGCGAGAAGCCATCGACGACGCCGTCGTCAAGACCAACTCCTTGCTGTCGGAGCTCGCTTCGATCAACAAGCAGTTGGTCAACCGCGCCTCGAGTGCCGAGCAGCCGATGCAGCTCCTCGACAAGCGCGATTCGATTCTTGGAGACCTCGCCGAGCAAATCGGTATCACCGTCGTGTTATCCGACAACGGGATCTCGTCGGTCTACGCTGGCGAAAGCGCATCGGGCGCCGCGTTGGTGGAAGGCGGTAACGCCCGAAGCTTGTCTGCGTCGTTCGATAGCATCGATCCAGGTCGGGTACAGCTCGTGCTCGATGCACAAAGTCGTCCGACGGTACTGCCACCGATTCGCTCCGGCATCGTGGGCGGCTTGGTGTCGTATCGATCCCAGGCGCTCGGTGTTGCGGCGGGCCGCCTCGATAACCTCGCGCTCGCGTTCGGAAACGAAGTCAATCGTCTGCATCGCCAGGGGCTGGACTCGCAAGGACGTCAGGGCAGAGATCTTTTTTACATTGGTCCCGATTTCGATGTCGACGGGGGTGCCAATGCAGGAACCACCCGACTCGGCGTCGAGGTGATTGATGCATCAGCCGTTGGGTACCGCGCCTACAGCGCGCGCTATGACGGGTCACGAGGGGAGTGGGTCGTCACCGACCGACAGTCGAACCGTTCTGTGAGCGGTGCGACGTCCGTCGACATCGACGGGTTGCGATTTTCGTTTAATGGCACGGCAGTCAACGGCGATACATTCCGCGTGACGCCGCAGCAGCGCCCGGCTCAAACATTTTCGACGCTGATTCGCGAGCCGGACGAAATCGTCACGGGTATGCGCTTGAGCGTCTCCGGATCGCTCACGAATCTGAGTGGTATCAGTGCGGATGTCGTCCTCGGTGCTCCTCGAGCCACCGTAGTTGGTCGCTCGATTGCGGAAGTCCTGCCTCGCGGCGCGAGTCCGGGCTCGGTCGCGACGACGTTCGCGGCATCGAGCAAGCCGATCGCAGTTGTCGAAGCGGGAATGAAGAACGTCCTGCTCCGCTCCGAGTCCTCGAATGCCGAGGTCGCGATTTTCACGCGGGACGGACGACAGCTCGCTGGGCCGCAAATGGCCTCGGGCGTGGTGACGACTGCCAATGGATTTTTCGCCGGCGCGCAGTACTCCGCGACCTATCTCAATCGCTCGGGAAAAAATTCGTATCTCGATCAGGCCTTCACCTACGGCGCCTTTGCCACGTCAGGGTCTCAAGACAACGGCGCCGGCGGGAAGATTCAGACCCCGGCTTCCTTGCTCAGCGACCGTATCGACGTCGATTCC
>JBIJCL010000035.1:0-10728 GCA_044344725.1 Steroidobacteraceae bacterium
CGAACCTGTCGCAGAGGATTTGTCGGACGACGATGAACTCGGCGCCGGCCTCGGCGACCGACGGAACGCGCTACCGGGGCATCCCACCCCGGTGCGCGTCCTTCTGCGCGGCCTCGAGCTGATGCAGGCGCTCAGTCGGCACGGTCCGCTGACCACAGCCTCTCTCAGCCAAAAGTTGCGACTCGCGCGGACGACCGTGAACCGCTGCTTGTCTACGCTCGAGGGTCAAGGCTTCGTCGAGCGTCTGGCTAATCGACGTTACGCGCTCACCGCCAAAGCCGTGACCTTGAGCCATGGCTTCGATGTGGCGACGGAGCGCCTGGAGGGCGTGCGTGCCGCGATGCATGCGGCGTCCTCTCGGGTGCAGTGGCCCATGAGTCTCATGCGGCTGCACTTTCCGGATCTGTTCATCGAAGACTCCACCGATCGCGAAAGTGGATTTGCGGTGCAGCACTTCGAGCGCGGCATGTTCGTGCCCGTCCTCACCACTGCGTCCGGGCGCGCCATCGTTGCGTTTTCGAGTTCGCGGGTCCGCGACACCTTGCTCGAATATCTTTGGGTCAACCGCTCGGCCGATGCGATGTCCACGTGGGCCGATCGCGTCGCATTCGATCGGGACATGGCCCAGATCCGGGAGCGGGGCTATGCGCGGTGCGTTCGTCCGTTGCGGCTCACCGAGCAGGGGAGTCTTGCTGTTCCGGTGCTGGTCGACGGAGAGCCGGTCGCAGCGCTCGCCGTGCGTTTCGCGTTGTCGGCGGTGTCCTTCGAGGACGCGCGCAAGCGTTTGCTGCCCGCCCTGCTCGACATCGTCGTCGGCAAACCAGGCTGATCGGATTCCCGGAACGCTGCCTCACCATTTGATCCGCAACCGCTCTATAGTGAGCCTTCGTGGGCTGCGATAGTGGGCTGCAATAGTGGGCTGCGATAGGGGTATAGCGTGACCGGGTCCTTCGTCTATCTGTTGCTGTTCCTCGCCGGAGCCGTGCTCGGCGGCGTCATCGGGGCGCTCGTTGCCCGTCAACGGGCTTCCTCGGCGATGCAGTCACGCATCCTCGAGTTGACGGCGCAGAACGCCGCGTCGCAAGCCACACTTGAGCGCGATCGAGCGGCCGCGGCCGAAAAACTTGCCGTACTCGATACCGCGCGCGAGCAACTCGCCAATGCCTTCAAGGCACTCTCGGCCGAGGCGCTGCACACCAACAATCAGCAGTTCCTCGAGCTCGCCCGGACACAGCTCGAGAATTTCCAGGTGCAGGCTCGCTCGGATCTCGAGGTCCGGCAGCGCAAGATCGATGAATCTTTGAAGCCGATTCGCGAGTCCATCGACAAGTTCGACCTGCAAGTTAGAGATCTCGAAAAGAACCGGGCGGTGGCTTATCAGTCGCTGACGGAGCAAGTTCAATTGCTCATGCGCGAGCAGGTCGCGCTGCGCGGAGAAACGAGCAATCTGGTGAGTGCCCTGCGTCAACCCACCGTTCGTGGCCGTTGGGGTGAAATCCAGTTGCGACGCGTCGTCGAGCTCGCAGGCATGCTTTCGCATTGCGACTTCCGCGAGCAGCAATCGATCGACACCGAAGACGGGCGGCTGCGCCCCGATCTCATCATTCATTTACCGCGCGGGCGAACGGTGATCGTCGATTCCAAGGTTCCGCTCTCGGGGTACCTTGCTGCGCTCGAGGCGCGAGACGATGCGACGCGCACGCTACATCTTCAGGAGCACTCGCGCGCTGTCAAAGCTCACATCACCGCGCTGTCGCGAAAAGGCTATGCGGCCGAAGTCCGTGGCAGTGCCGAGTTCGTGGTGATGTTCCTGCCGGGCGAAGTGTTCTTCAGCGCGGCGTTGGAGCAGGATCCGTCCCTCATCGAAGCGGGCGTCGATCAAGGCGTGATGATCGCGACGCCGACCTCGCTCATCGCCTTGCTGCGAGCGGTCGCTTACGGCTGGCGCCAAGAAGAGATCGCGCACAACGCCGAAAAAATCAGCGAGCTCGGAAAAGAGGTTTACGACCGCCTCTCCGTCATGGGGGAGCATTGGGCGCGCGTCGGCAAAAATCTCAAGCAAGCGGTCGATGGGTACAACTCGGCGATCAGTTCTCTTGAGAGCCGGGTGATGGTCTCTGCGCGTCGCCTGCGTGATCTCGACCCCGCGCTCGATGCCACGCGGCTCGAGCCCATCGATCCGGTGGATGTCACGCCGCGTCCCTTGCGTGAGGAGTCAGCCAGACTTGCCGGGCCTTCCGACCCCGCGGCTTAGCGCGACTTCACCTCGAGCACGCGCGCAACGCCGCGGCCCCGCGGGTCGGCTGCTGCACTCGTGTTTCCGGCCGCATCGACGTCGATCAGCTGCATGTCGCCGAATTCCCAACTGCTTTTTCGTACATCCCAACCGAGTGTCTTGAGACCCTCGAGGGTCGAGGCATCGCCGAGCTCGCAGCACATGCTGTGGATGACGACATTCGGCGGCAGCAGTTGATGGTGGAAGCGCGAGACGGATACCGCCTCGAGCGCGCTCATTTTGAAGTCGAGGCGATTCACCATGGTTTGAAACACGGCGGTGAAGATCGTCGATCCGCCAGGGGTACCGACGATCATGCGCGGCTGTCCGTCGGCGAGCAGTAGTGTCGGCGTCATGGAGGAGAGCATGCGTTTGCCGGGAACGATTTCGTTTGCGACACCGCCGACGACGCCATAAAGGTTGGGGACTCCCGGCTTCGTGCTGAAATCATCCATCTCGTTGTTGAGCAGGAAACCCGCGCCCTCGACGACGACACCGCTGCCGAAGCCGCCATTCAGGGTGTAGGTGAGCGAGACGGCATTACCGTCGCCATCCAGGATCGAGAAGTGGGTGGTTTCCAAGCTCTCGGCAAGCCCAGGTCGAACGCTCGCGGTATCGGAGATCGAGTTGCGACTGACTTCTGCAGCGCGTCGAGCGGCGTAACGCTCATCGATGAGCTGATCGACCGGTACCTTGATGAAATCGGGATCACCCAGATATTCAGCTCGATCGGCGAAGACCCGCTTCGAGATTTCGGAAATGAGATGCACGTAACGCGCCGAGTTGTGCGCCACACCCGAAAAATCTTCGGCGAGAGCATCTTTCATTCTCAGCAATTGGATGAGTGCGATGCCTCCAGAACTTGGCGGTGGTGCGGTGACGAGGGTGTAGTCGCGCCATCGGGTCACGAGCGGCTCGCGCCACAGCGCGCGATAGCCCGCGAGATCCTCGCGGGTGATGATGCCGCCACCGCGGCGCATTTCGGCGACGATGAGATTTGCGGTACGCCCCGAATAGAAGCCCGCGGGACCGTCTTTGGCGATTCGCTCAAGGGTTCGAGCGAGCTCAGGCTGACGAAAGGTTTTCTTTGAGGTGGCCGTCGCCGAGGAAAATCGGGTGACCTCGCCGAAATAGCGCGCGAAGTTGGTCTTGCCGGCATAATCGGGCAACGACTCGGCGACCCGCTCGATCAGTTGCGGTTCGGGAACGAACCCATCACGTGCGAGACGAATCGACGGTTGGAGAAGATCGCGCCAAGGCAGTCGTCCATATTTTTGATGGGCCTCCCAGAGGCCGGCGACCGTTCCGGGTACGCCCGCAGCGAGGTGTCCGACCAGCGAGGCGCCGGGCACGGGTTTGCCCGAGGCGTCGAGGTACATATCGCGCTTGGCCGCTTTCGGTGCGACCTCCCGGAAGTCGAGGAAAGCGAGATCCGAGCCCATCTTGAGCGTGATGAATCCGCCACCGCCGAGGTTTCCTGCTTCAGGGTAGGTGACCGCGAGCACGAAAGCCGTGGCAACGGCGGCATCGATGGCATTCCCGCCGCGTTGCATGACGGCCTCGGCGGTGTCGGCGCCGTGTCGATCGGGAGAGGCGACGGCCGCCTTGCCTGCCCAGGCGGCCGGAGAAATCGCAAGGAGAAGGACGGCGAAAAGCGTCGAGACCGACGCTCGGGAGATGAAGCGTGTCATGGGCGAATGATCGCACGCCACGACCGATCTTGGGTTCGTCGAGATCTAGGCTCGCCGCAGATCGGTGATCGATGCCGCGCCGGCGGCCACCTCTTGCTCGTGCGCCGCCTCACGCCAAGGCTCGATCAATGCCGCTTCGTACCATTCTTGCATGGCGGGCAAGGCGCGGAGTCGAGCGGCGTAATCGTCGCAGACGGTTCCGAGCTCGATGCCGTATGTCTGGAGCCGATATGCGACGGGGGCGAAAAAAGCATCGACCGCCGTGAACTTTTGACCGGCGAGGAACGGACCACCGAAACGCGAAAGTCCGTCCTGCCATAGCACGCCGATGCGGTTAAGGTCGTTCTCGAGTGCTTTCGATCGGGCACGCAATACCACGCGTTGCCCGCAGCTCATGCTGCATTCGTTGCGCAGCGCCTGGAAGCCCGAGTGCATTTCCGCAGCCGCAGAGCGCGCCCAAGCTCGTGCTCTTGGATCCTCGGGCCATACGCCCGGATGGCGCTCGGCGAGGTACTCGACGATCGCGAGCGAGTCCCAGATACGCCAATCGCCGTCGTGCAAGCAGGGGACACGCCCGGTCGGCGAGAGCGACTTCAAGAGCTCCGTGCTGCCGGGTTCGCCAAGGGGAATCAATCGCTCCTCGAAGTCGATGCGCAGGGTGCGCAGCAGCACCCAGGGTCGCAACGACCACGAGGAGTAGTTCTTGTTGACGATGACGAGCGTATACATCGAGCTCAGCGCGTCGGCTTGCGGAACTTCAAGGTGAAGCGATCACTGTAGCCGCCGATGGACGGACGCTGGCTGTCGTACAGGAGTTGATCATCGGGCCGGTAGTGCAAGTCGCTGAAGGCTTCGAAGATGAAGCCCGCGTCGAGTGCTTCCTTGATGATGACCACAGGGTCGACGCGCCGCCAGTTCTCGGGCGAGGTGGGTTCGTTGTGACGACGGGTGTGATCGACGACACCGTAGACCCCGCCCGGCTTCAGCGCGTCGAAAATCGCCTTGTTGAGCAACCCACGCGAGGCGGCCGTCATGTTGTGCACGTTACGGAAGGTGAGCACCATGTCGGCGTTCTTCACCGGAATCTCGACGGTCTCGATGTCGAAGACGCCGCGCTGGCCCGAGGGGCGGGTGACGAACTTGCCGTCGACCACCTGCACTTTGTCGAGCCCCCATTCTTTGAGGCGCGGCGCGAGGCGGGTCGTGCCGATGGCGATGTGCAGGGTGCCTTTCTCGGCGAGTACCTGTCCGAGGATCTTGGTGTACCAACCGGCACCCGGCATGATCTCGACGACGCTCATGTCGGGTTTGAGTCCAAAGAATTCCAGGGTTTGCACGGGCTTGCGCTCCGGCATGTCTCGGGCGCGTTCTTCGGCCGTCCGGATCGGGCTGGCGAGCGCCTTCTCGATGGCGACGGCGGTTTCGCTCTTGGGCGGGGTTTGGCCCATCTGGGCGTGGGCCGGCAGGGCGAGCATCAGGCATGCGGCGAGCGCGATCGGGAATACGGATTTCATCTTGTTCCTCCGAGGGAAGCACTGCGTGGAGGGCTGCGATTCTGGCATGCTTCGGTTCACAAAGGGGTGAGGCATGACGATGGAAGTCAATCGTAGGCAGACCATTTTCGGGCTGATATCCGCGGCGATAGGGGCCGCGATCGGATCGGTCGCCGGTTCGGCCATCGCGGTGGCCCGCGAGGTGGTGGCCGGGTTGCCCGGCAAAGTCGCGCTGCATCGACTGACCCATCGCCCCCCGAACTACGAGACGCCGATTCGATACTTCCGTGACACCTTGACGCCGAACGATGCGTTCTTCGTCCGGTATCACCACGCCGTCCTTCCTTCGGTCAGTGCCGAGGACTACCGTCTCGAAATCGGTGGTTCGGCGGTGGAGCGACCGCTCGTTCTGTCGCTCAAGGAATTGCGAACCGACTTTCCTGTGGCCGAGGTCGTCGCCGTATGCCAGTGCTCGGGTAACCGCCGCGGTTTGTTCGAGCCACCCGTCGCGGGCCTGCAGTGGGGGTACGGCGCGATGGGCAATGCGCGATGGCGCGGAGTGCGACTGGCCGATGTGCTCGCGCGCGCCGGACTCAAAACCTCCGCCCTCGAGGTGACCTTCGATGCCGCCGATGCAGCGCCACTCGAGGCGACGCCCGATTTCATCAAGTCGTTACCGATCTCGAAGGCCGTGCATCCCGATACGCTGCTCGCGTTCGAGATGAACGGTGAACCGCTCCCTGAGCTCAACGGTTTTCCACTCCGGCTCGTGGTGCCCGGCTGGACTGCCACCTACTGGATCAAGCACCTCAACAAGATCACCGCGCTCGACTCTCCGGAGAAAAACTTCTGGATGTCGACGGCTTATCGGATGCCGCGATCCACCTTCCCGCTGGTGTCGCGGTTTCCGTCGCAGGAGTCCGGCGAGCGCACGCCGGTCACCGAGATCGCCGTCAATTCTTTGATCACCTCGATGGAATCGGACGGCAGTCTGATCGCGGGTCGATCGGAGTTGCGCGGCATCGCATGGGATTCCGGTCTTGGCATCGATCGCGTCGAAGTGTCGTTCGATTCGGGCGCCTCGTGGCGTCGATGCGAACTCGGCGACGATCTCGGGCCTTATTCCTTCCGGCCCTGGCGTGCGGACTGGCCGGCGCTTCCGCCGGGGCGACATGAGGTATGGGCGCGAGCCGCGAACCGCGCCGGGCAAGTACAAGTCGAAAAGCCCATACCGAACCCCTCCGGTTATCAGCACAACGCATTTCATCGGGTGCCGGTGAGGGTAGTCGCATGATCCGAATTCTTTGGGCGCTCACGCTATGCTTCGCTTTTTCGGGCGTCGTGCGCGCGGAACCCGAGGCCGCTTCGGGAGAAGGTCGCGAGCTCTTCATCGCCCGATGCAGTTCTTGCCACAGTGTCGACTACGTCGAGATGCACGCTCGCTTCGGCACGCGTGCGCTCTGGGAAAGCCAGGTTGCGAAAATGCGCAACGCCTTCAAGGCGCCGATGTCCGACGAAGACGCGAAAGCGATCGTCGATTATCTGGTGCGGCAGTACGGGCCCGATCGCGCCGCGATCGGTCAGCGCACGACGCCGAGCAACTCAATGTCGAAGACGAGTGTCGCGCCGGGCTTGATCACGGGTGGTGCGCCGCGTTCGCCGTAAGCGAGTTCGGCCGGGCAGACCACTCGACTGCGATCGCCGACGCGCATCGCCTGTAGCGCTTCGCTCCAGCACGGGATCACGCCACGTACCGGCAGGGTGGCCGGAGCGCCCTTCGCGCGTGAACTTTCGAATACGGTGCCGTCGATGAGCCGCCCTTCGTAGTGCACGCGCACGTGATCGTTGGCCTCGGGCTGCTCGCCCGAACCGAAGAGCAAGGGCTGCAGCACGAGTCCGCTCGGATGACGTTTCGATCCGGGGGCATTGGACATCGCAGCGATGAACGCCAAGCCCGCTTCGCGCTCCCGCGCGACCGTTGCGAGCCGACGGGCGTCTTGCATCTTATGAAGTCCATCGGCTTCGGCCGCGAGATCGACTTTCGGGGCGCGCTTCAGCACACCATCCTCGAGTCCCGCCTTGACCCACTCGAGTTCTTCGTCGGTGAGGGCGAAGGTGTCGAGCGTGCGTGAGATGAGTTGACCGAGCGTGTAAAGCGTTCGCGCCTCCGCAGAGGCCGGCGTGTCTTCGGCGTTTGCGGGTGAGCTGGAGAGCGAGGAGGGCGTTTCGGTCGATGAGGCTCGCCGATCGTTCGTCGCAGACGTTCCGGCGGAAGCCGCGGAAACGAAAAGCGCAGCCCAAACGACGGCGAGCGTCGCGAAATTTCGCGATGCGCCGCTCCGGTCCTCGACAGGCGGACGGCTCGTCATATTTTTTACCCCCGTTGACCGATGACCCGAGAGGCTCGTCGCCACGCGGAACCGGTCGCGCTCTATCTTCCTCCTCGGGTATGGGCTGTCAACAGGGGCCTGTCCCGCCGACATGCGGTAAGGTTCGCGACATGGCCAAAACGATCCTCATTACCGGCGCCTCCTCCGGGATCGGCGCCGGCCTCGCCCGCGAGTACGCCCGACGGGGCGATCGCCTCGCTCTCATCGCCCGCCGTCTCGACCTGCTCGAATCACTGGCCGCCGAATTGCGGGGGCTGGGCGCCGAGGTTTCGGTGCATCAGGGCGATGTGACCCGCGACGGCGATGTGTCGAGGGTGGTCGAGGAGCTCGCCTCGCGAGGTCTCGGCATCGACGTGGTCTACGCGAACGCGGGTTTCGGCGTTGCCGGGAACGTGCAGAAGTTGTCGATCGACGATTATCAGCGCCAATTCGACACCAACGTATTTGGAGTCCTGCGCACCATAAAGGAAACCGTTCCAGCGCTGAGGGCCCGCCGGGGCCAACTGGTCCTCGTCGGATCGGTCGCCGGACATGCCGCTTCGGCGGGTATGTCGGCCTATTCGATGAGCAAGTTCGCCGTGCGCGCCCTCGCCGAAACCTTGCATGGCGACCTGGCCCCCGAGGGCATTCGGGTGACGCTGGTTTCGCCGGGGTTCGTCGACTCGGACATCCGGCGGACCAACAACCAAGGGATCGTCCAGACCGGGGCGAAAGATCCCATCCCGGCTTGGCTGCGGGTGAGTACCGAAAAGGCGGCCCGCGAAATCATCCGGGGAGTCGATCGGGGCAAGGCGGAGATCGTAGTGACCGGTCACGGCAAGGTCATCGTATTCATCGCCCGGCATTTCCCGGGGTTGCTGCGCTGGGCGGGATTGAGGGTCTACAAGGGCCGCCCCGAACCTTCGAAGGGGGCCACGACCCCGCATACCGGGGGTTGATGGCATGAGTCCGACCCGAGAGCTCTTTCCCACGCAGGTTTACGTGGCCCCCTTGCTCAAGGGCCGAATCGGCGCTTTCAATCGCCAAATTCTCAAGGAATCCATGCAGTTACGCGAGGATGACCGAGCCGGACGGCAATGGTCGCGTACTCGTTATCCCGGGGGATACACCTCTTATGGCTCGCAATGCCAACTTCAGCGAATTTCGCCGACGTTTGCGGCATTGGAGCGTCATTTAGCCCCACATTTGAAGAAATTCACGGCGGATCTGGCCCTCGACCTTCGGGGTCGGACCCTGACGATGACCGATTGTTGGGTCAACATCATGCCGAGAGGGGTGGTTCACAGCCTGCATTTGCACCCCGTTTCCACGATCAGCGGCACCTACTATGTCCAAGTCCCAGCCGGATCGTCCGGTCTGAAGTTCGAGGACCCGAGGCTCGATCGATTCATGGCATCCCCTCCTCGAAAGGCCAATGCCCCCCATGCCTTGCGGTCCTGGCACACGGTGCCCGCCAAGGCCGGGCAGGTGGTGCTTTTCGAGAGTTGGCTACGGCACGAGGTCCCGCCCAATCCGGCCGATGGCGAAAGGGTCAGCATCTCGTTCAATTTCAACTGGTTTTGATCGGGTTTTTGCGTGCCGAGGCGGGCGCGCCTCGTGTTGACAGTCCCCCGGCCGCTCCCTAGAATCCGCGGCCTTTCTCGGGCGTCCCGTGGTCGGGTCCCCGAAAAACAGCGACTTCTCAGACGCCGGGCCGCCCTCGAGAGGGGGTGGCCCGGGTTGTCTCTGCAAGTCGTCCGCCGCAGCCGGTCGTCGAGCTGTCGGTCGTAGGTCCGGGTTCTCTCGCGTTCGCGCGAGATGTTTTTGCGGACCTTGCGAGCGATGTCTCCTGTCCGGTCGTTTTTGGTTCTCAAACGATGAAGATCTGGAGACTGCATGGCCACGACAGGTCAATTAATTCGCGCCCCGCGCCGCACACCGACTGAAAAGACGAAAGTGCCGGCACTTGGCGCTGCGCCGCAGAAGCGCGGTGTGTGCACTCGCGTGTACACCACTACCCCCAAGAAGCCCAACTCGGCCCTCCGCAAGGTGTGCCGCGTTCGTCTCGTCAATGGCTTCGAGGTCACCTCGTACATCGGCGGCGAAGGTCACAACCTTCAGGAGCACTCGGTCGTGCTCATCCGCGGTGGTCGCGTGAAGGACCTCCCGGGCGTCCGTTACCACACGGTTCGCGGAACCCTCGACTGTGCGGGCGTCAATGACCGCAAGCAGGGTCGTTCCAAGTACGGCGCCAAGCGCGCCAAGTCGAAGTAAGGAGAGCGAACGATGTCACGTCGCGCACAAGCTCCGGTCCGTCACATCCTGCCGGATCCCAAGTTCAACAACGACATGCTCGCGAAGTTCATGAACGTCGTCATGAAGAGCGGCAAGAAGTCGGCCGCCGAACGCATCATCTACGGTGCGATCGATCGTATTTCCGAGAAGACCGGCAAGCAGGGCAACGATGCCATGGATCTGCTCGCCCAGGCGCTCGATAACGTGAAGCCCGTCGTCGAGGTGAAGTCTCGCCGCGTCGGTGGCGCCACGTATCAGGTGCCCGTCGAAGTCCGCGCGCCGCGCCGTCAGACCCTCGCCATGCGTTGGGTCATCGAGGCCGCCCGCGGTCGCAGCGAAAAGTCGATGGCGTTCCGCCTCGCACACGAGCTCATGGACGCCGCCGAGAACCGCGGTGCTGCCGTGCGCAAGCGCGAGGACACGCATCGCATGGCCGAGGCCAACAAGGCCTTCGCGCACTACCGCTGGTAATCGTCGGACTCGTCCGAAGAAAAGGCACGCAAGGTCATGGCCCGCACTACACCCATCGAGCGCTACCGAAACATCGGTATCTCTGCGCACATCGATGCGGGCAAGACCACCACGACCGAGCGCATCCTTTTCTA
>JBIJCL010000036.1:0-10705 GCA_044344725.1 Steroidobacteraceae bacterium
TCGTCTTGGGCTTCTTGACGCGCAGCGTACCGGTGGCGAGCGCGTGCTCCGCCTCGGTCGATCCGATACCCCACGCAAATGCCCCCAGCGCCCCTTGGGTACAGGTGTGACTGTCCGGACACACGACCGTTGCACCGGGCAGCACGATACCGAGCTCGGGAGAAATGACGTGAACGATGCCTTGCAAGGGATCCCGCACATCGAAAAGGCGGATGCCTGCCGCCCGTGCGGCCGCGCGGGTTTCCGTGATGAACGCGCTCCCACCCGGCAGCAGCGTGTCGTCGCCTCGTCCTGGTCGAGTGTCGACGATGTGATCCATGGTGCAGAAGACCCTTCCCGGGTCGATGATCGATCGATGGGACTGCGCGAGGCTCTTGAGCGCCACCGAACCGGTGCGTTCATGAAGGAACACGCGATCGATCGCGATCAGGGCGACGTCCCCGCCGAGGTCACGAACGAGGTGCGAGGTCCAAAGTTTTTCGAAAAGCGATCGAGCGATCATGTCGTCACGACTCCAGAGCAATGATTATGCCCGGACCCGTACGCCCTAAGGGTCCTCACACTGGTCGATCCTCGAAAGACAAGACCACTTCAGTGCCCCGTCCGCCCGCTCGTCTACGAATATCGAGTGAACCACCGAGCTCCCGCGCCCGCCTTCGCATGTTCGACAGGCCACGCCCCGGCGACACGTCATCGGAGATCCCGGTACCGTCGTCTTCGATCTTTACGAGGTAATCCCGCTCGCCGAGGTACCGCACCGCGACGATGATCTCTTTCGCACCCGCGTGCCGAATCGCATTGGTAATCGCCTCCTGGATCACTCGGAGGATCTGCAACATGCGCCGCGCCGCCATCGGAGGGGCTCCCGAGAGCTGAACACTCCAAGACAGACCGATGCCATGTTCGACGATTCGTCTCTCGATTCGGGTCTTGTAGTCGACGAGCGCTGACTCGAGATTGTCGTTTTGCTCGCGCAACGTGTCGACCATGAGATGCAAATCTGCCGAGCACTCGCGCAAGAGATTCGCAACATCGGTCTGACTCATCTCGCCGCGCTCCACCCGCATGCGGGCAGTGGAAATCTGAGACCCGAGTCCGTCGTGCATGTCGGCCAACAGCATCTCACGCTCCTGAGCTCTGGAGCGCGCCACTTCCAAGGCCACCAGCTCTTCCTGAGCGATCTTGCGTTGCCGAACGTTGATGTCGAGTACGAGCGCGATGAACAACGCCACATTCAGCAAATTGAGCCCGAGCGTCAGTGACAACGAGACCGTCGATTGCGATGACATCGGCTCAAGCGCTGACATTCCGGAGGAGATAGCCGTGAGCAGCAGCGGGATCAGTCCGAGCAACTGCACACCGACCAGTGCCGCGAAAACCCTCGCGGCGATCGAATCGATTTCCGACCCGATACGGAAAGCCAGGATGCAAACCCTTGCCATGATTCCGATGACCGCGAGCGTAACAACCGTCGAAAACGTTACCGGCTCGGGAAACAAGAACGGGGTCGCGATAGCGCCCAGGAAAACGAGGATGCTCCCCCTGCGGTAACGCTTCAGGGAATAACCCGGGGTCTCGAGCAACCCCAACGCCATGTTCTTGAGCCATGCCGCGCTGATCGAGGCGACCGAAATGGCCATCATGGCGAGGGTTCCGAGACCACCGGAGCCAGGCGGAAGAACTGCGAAAACTCCGAAGTACAGCGCACTCAGAACGATGCTGAGGACATACAGGTAGACGGCTGCGCTGCGCGCGCTCCACAGGATGCCGAGCGACAAGAACGCCAACGTCGCAGTTTGGGACGCGAGCAGGACGTAGGCGTCGGAACCGGAGACAGTGCCCATATCGTCACTCAAATTGGTCGGGACGCCGAGATTTGAACTCGGGACCCCTTGCACCCCATGCAAGTGCGCTACCAGGCTGCGCCACGTCCCGACCGACCGTTGAATCTGGATTAGACACCAGATATCTGGTGTCGCACATCATACCCTGCTCTGCCTGCCGATCTCGATCAACGCCGCAAGATGCGGAGAATGTCCTCGAGCTCGAGCCTCATCTGCCGAACGATCTGCTGACTCTGGGAGACGTCGCCGCGCGCCTCTTCTCCCTGGAGTTTGTTTCGCGCCCCGCCGATGGTGAACCCTTGGTCGTACAGCAAGGCTCGGATCTGGCGGATGACGATGACGTCTTGCCGCTGGTAGTAGCGACGGTTTCCGCGCCGCTTGACGGGCTTGAGCTGCGGGAACTCCTGCTCCCAATAGCGAAGCACATGCGGTTTGACACCGCATAGCTCAGCAACCTCGCCAATGGCGAAATAGCGTTTACCCGGGATCGCCGGAAGTTCGTCGTTATTCTTGGCTTCCAACATACGCTTCGACTCGCGCCTTCAACTTTTGTCCGGGGCGAAAAGTGACCACGCGTCTCGCGCTGATCGGGATCTCTTCGCCCGTCTTGGGATTTCGCCCAGGACGTTGATTTTTATCGCGGAGATCGAAGTTGCCGAAACCTGACAGTTTGACCTGGGCACCCGAGGACAACGCCGCACGCACTTCCTCGAAAAACAGGTCGACGAGCTCACGGGCTTCACGCTTGTTGAGGCCGAGCTGGTTGAACAGTGCTTCAGCCATCTCCGCCTTCGTTAAAGCCATGTTGGTACGCCCTGAAAACTCGTTGTTCTGGTTGCGGTACTCGTCCGCGACCCCTGTCACGGAAGACTACTCGCGGAATCCGGCGCCCAGCCCCTGGCTGAGCGCCTTCCGTACCGACGCGATCACGCGGTCGGTATCTTCGTCCGTCAGGGTGCGTTTTTTGTCCTGCAAAATCAAGCCCAAAGCCACGCTTTTTCGCCCTGATTCGATTCCCGGACCGCGATAGACGTCAAAGACCACCACCTCACGCAAAAGGCTTGACGCAGCGGTGTGGACCTGTTCACGAAGTTGCTCAACTGATACGGCCTCGTCGATGAGCACCGCGAGGTCGCGACGGACCTGAGGAAACTTCGAAACCTCTTGATAAGGCGCGTAGGCGACCGAGAGCGCGCTGGCGTCGAGCTCGAAAAGGACAGGCGCCGAGACGAATCCGAGCTCCCTCACGAGGCGGGGATGCAGCTCACCGATCCACCCCGCCGACTTACCCTCTCGAAGGATTCGGGCGGATCGACCGGGGTGCAGGGCCGAGTGCATCGCGGATTCGAACTTGAATGCACCTGGCGCGTCGCTGAGCGACAACAACGCCTCGACGTCGGCACGGACATCGAAAAAGTCCGTCGGTTCTCGACCACCGTCCCATTGTTCTGGCCATCGCGAACCCATGGCGAGACCCGCAATGCAGTCCTGCTCGGATGCGCCGACGGGGAAGACGACGCCATGCTCGAAGAGGCGGACTCGCGATTGCTGGCGTCGCTGGTTTTCGAGAGCCGCTTTCAGCAGGCCAGGCCAAAGCGAAAGACGCATGACGGCCAAATCGCTGGAAATGGGGTTGGCGAGCGTGTGGGTCGCGACGTTCGGGAAGATCGTGCTCTGTAACGCCGGGTCGACGAAAGCGAAATGAATGCCTTCGTGATAGCCCCGCGCCGCCAGCAGGTCGAGAACGCGCTGTTCATCCAGTACGGCTGTTGGCTGAGCCAAGATGGCTTGCCGCGCATGCGCCGCAGCGGTCGGCAACTCGTCGTAGCCGGCGAGTCGCGCCACCTCCTCGATGAGATCGCGCTCGATTTGGATATCGAACCGGCTGCTCGGGGCGCGCACTTTGAGCACACCCACTCCAGCGGTCTCAGTGCTCATGCCGAGCCGGCTGAGGATGGACGCGACATCTCGCTCGGAGAACGCTCTGCCGAGAAGCCGCTCAATTTGCCCGATGCGCAAAGAGACCGTCTGCGGCACCCGCACCTTCGTCAGGTCTTCGACCGTGACCACGCGACCGGCGCGTCCGCCTGCGATCTGAATCAACAACGCCGTTGCGCGCTCTATGGCGGCGGCTCCGATCTCGGGGTCGACTCCGCGCTCGAAACGCTGACTCGCATCCGTCGTCAATCCGTAGCGACGTCCGCGGCCTGCGATCGCCGAGGGAGTGAACCAAGCAACCTCGAACAGCACACGCGTGGTGTCCGGGGAGACGGCGGTACGTTGCCCGCCCATCACGCCCGCGAGCGCGACAGGACCCTGCTGGTCCGCGATCACGAGAACGTCTGTGGTGAGATCGACGGTGCGTCCATCGAGGAGCTCGCAACGCTCGGCCTCACTCGCGTGTCGTACCGTGAGCGGGCCTTGGACCTTGTCGAGGTCGTAGGCGTGCATCGGCTGACCTAGCTCGAGCACGATGTAATTCGTGATGTCGACGATGGGCGAGATACTTCGCAATCCCGCGCGACGGAGTCGCTCGACAAGCCAGGTGGGTGAGCGACGGGTGTTGTCTACCTCGACCACCACCCTGCCGTGAAAACGGGGACACGCCTCTGGCGCAGCGAGCGTCGCTTTAGCCCGATCATCGAGCAGCGGGCCGATGGCGACCGCGGGTACAGCGGAGCAGTTCGGCGGGGTCAGGGCGACGCCCGTGAGCGCGGTGACCTCTCTGGCGATACCGCGTACCGACATCGCATCGCCGCGATTCGGGGTGATCGACAGTTCGAGCACCTCGTCATCGAGCGAGAGAAATTCGCGGACAGAGGCCCCGAGCGGCGCATCGGAGGGGAATTCGACGATTCCATCCGAGGTCTCGGCGAGCCCCAATTCTTTGGCTGAGCAAAGCATCCCAGCGGATTCGACCCCGCGCAGCTTTGCCGCCTTGATGTTGAGGTCACCGGGAAGTTTCGCGCCCACCACCGCAAGCGCTGTGCGCAAGCCCGCCCGGGCATTGGCCGCGCCGCACACGATCTGCAACGGCGCCGCCCTCGCCTCGGAACTCTCGCCCGTGACGACGGTGCAGACTTGCAACTTGTCCGCTTGGGGATGCCGAGTGGCCGAGACGATCTCCGCGACGATCACACCCTCGAAAGGCGGCGCCGCTGGTGCGATGGATTCGAGTTCGAATCCCGCCATGGTGAGGCGATCGCCGAGTTCACGCGCCGAGAGTCCGCTCGGCGCCCATTCGGACAGCCACGACGTCGAAATTTTCATGCGGCACCGAATTGTTTGAGGAACCGCAGATCGCTCTCGAAGAAGAGCCGTAGATCGTTGACGCCGTAGCGAAGCATCGCGAGTCGCTCGATGCCCATGCCGAAGGCGTAGCCGGTCCAACGCTCGCCGTCGACGCCTGCCGCGGCGAAAACGTTGGGATGTACCATTCCGCAACCGGCGATCTCGAGCCATCCGGTGTGCTTGCACACGCGACATCCTGCCCCATCACAAAACACGCAAGACATGTCGACTTCGGCCGACGGCTCGGTGAAAGGGAAATACGACGGGCGTAGACGCATCTTCAAATCTTTTTCGAAAAAGGCCTGCAGGAATCCCTGCAGCGTCGCTTTCAGGTTCGAAAAGCTGACGTTTTCGTCGACCACGAGCCCCTCGACCTGATGAAACATCGGCGAGTGCGTCATGTCGTAATCACATCGATAGACGCGACCCGGCATGATCATGGCGAGCGGCAGTCGCCCTTTTTTGAGTTCACGGATTTGCACCGGGGACGTGTGCGTGCGCAGCAGACGTCCATCCGGAAAATAGAACGTGTCGTGCATCGCTCGCGCCGGATGATCGGCGGGGATGTTGAGCGCTTCGAAGTTATGGAAGTCGTCTTCGATCTCCGGACCCGAGGCGACCTCGAATCCTGAACGACGGAAGATTTGTTCGATACGCAATCGTGCGCGCGTCACCGGATGCACCGACCCCCGGGTCTCGCCGCGACCCGGTAGTGTCACGTCGATGCGACCCGCGGCGAGCTCCGCCTCGATGGCCTTCGACTCGAGTTGCCCCTGCGCCGCATCGATCGCGGCTTGCACCTGAGTCTTGGCTTCGTTGATCCGAGCGCCCGCAGCCGGACGCTCGCCCGCAGGAAGCGAGCCGAGCGATTTCAGTTGCTCGGTGAGAACGCCCTTTTTTCCGAGCCAACGAACGCGGACCTCATCGAGGGCGGCGAGCGTGGTGCTCGCCGCCACATCATCGAGGGCTTGCCGCGTCAGGGTCGCGAGGTCACTCACGACCGCACCTCAAGCGTTGCCGAGGGCTGCCTTGACCTTGGTGGCGATAGCCTCGAACGCCGGCGCATCGTGCACGGCGATGTCCGCCAGCATCTTGCGATCGATCTCGATGTTCGCGAGCTTGAGGCCGTTCATCATTCGGCTGTACGACAGTCCGAACTGTCGAGCTGCCGCGTTGATGCGCTGGATCCAGAGCGCACGGAAATCGCGCTTCTTGAGACGGCGACCCTTGTACGCATACTGACCGGCCTTGATGACCGCCTGTTTGGCAGTGCGATAGACCTTGCGTCGGGCGTTGTAATAACCCTTGGCCTTGCCAAGAACTTTCTTATGGCGACGACCCGCGGTCACGCCACGCTTAACTCTTGCCATGTTCGTTTACCTCGGTGGATTACTTGGCGTGCGGGAGCAGCTGGTCGAGACGACCGACATCGCTCTCATGCACGAGGCTGGAACCGCCGGAACGAAGCTGGCGCTTGGTTTTACGGGGTTTGTGACCGAGGTTGTGTCGACGGCCGGCGGAATAGGACTTGTAGCCCTTCGCCGTTTTGCGAAAACGCTTCGCTGCCGCCCGGTTGGTCTTCAACTTGGGCATTTCTAGATACTCCTTTTTCTGGCTTCGCTCGCAAGGTCTTTGCAGACCCGCTCACGTGCGGATGTTTACGCGATCCCTCGATCCACAATGGATCGAATCGACCGTGCAAACATCACTTCTTCTTCGGCGCAAACACCATGACCATCTGCCGACCCTCCATCAGTGGGTTCTGTTCGACGATCGCCTGGGTGGCGAGGTCTTGAGCCAACCGATCGAGAAGTCGACGTCCGACCTCTTGATGCGCCATCTCTCGGCCACGGAAACGCAAGGTTACCTTGGCCTTGTCACCTTCGGTCAGGAAGCGGATGAGATTACGCAATTTGACTTGGTAATCCGCCTCTTCCGTACCAGGGCGAAACTTCACTTCCTTGACTTGCTGCTGCTTCTGCTTCTTTTGCGCGGAGTGGGTTTTCTTCTTCTGCTCGAAGAGGAACTTCCCGAAATCCATGATCCGAACCACCGGCGGCTCGGCCATCGGTGACACTTCGACGAGGTCGAGCTCACTGCTCTGCGCCATCTGAAGGGCTTCGAATCGGGTCATGATGCCGGCCTGAGCCCCATCTGCCGCGATCACTCGCACTTGCGGCGCCGTGATTTCCTCATTGCGCCGGATGCGCTTTGTTGCAGTCGAGATACGTCAATCCTCCAAAGTTCGGCGCCCGCGGCTCTCTAGTTCGACGCTCAACCGCTCGACAAACGTCTGCGGGGACATCTGACCCAGATCCTTGCCACTGCGGGTTCGCACGGACAGAAGCTGCGCTGCTACTTCCTTGTCGCCTGCCACCAATAAATAGGGCACGCGCTGCAGCGTATGTTCGCGAATCTTAAAGCCGATCTTTTCGTTGCGCAAGTCGATGTCGACCCGAAGCCCCTGATTTTTAAGGGATTCAGCGACCTCCCGAAGGTAGGCGTCCTGTCGATCCGTAATGCCGAGCAGGACGACCTGCACGGGCGCGAGCCAAGTCGGCAGCCTACCGGCATGGTGTTCGATCAAAATGCCCAGAAAACGCTCCAGAGAGCCGAAAATCGCCCGGTGGAGCATGACCGGCGTCTGCTTCTGGCTGTGCTCGTCGATGTAATGCGCCCCGAGGCGCCCGGGCAGGTTGAGATCGACCTGGAGGGTGCCGCACTGCCAGTCCCGACCGATGGCATCCCGGAGCACGAATTCGAGCTTGGGTCCGTAGAACGCACCCTCCCCCGGGTTCAGGGTGAAGTCGATGCCGGCAACCGTCGCAGCCTCCTTGAGCGCTGCCTCCGCCTTGTCCCAAATGTCGTCCGAACCCACTCGCTTGGCCGGTCGGTCGGAGAATTTGATGCGTACGTCGTCGAACCCGAAATCTCGGTAGATGTCGAGGATAAGACGGGTGACCGCCACCGACTCGGCCGTGATTTGGTCGGGGCTCACGAAGATATGGGCATCGTCTTGAGTGAAGGCCCGCACGCGCATCAAACCGTGCAGCGCTCCGGAGGGCTCGTAACGATGGACTTTGCCGAACTCCGCATAGCGCACGGGCAGGTCACGGTAGCTGCGCAGGCCTTGCTTGAAGATCTGCACATGCCCCGGGCAGTTCATCGGCTTGATGGCGTAGACGCGCTCGTCGGGCGTCTGGGTCGTGAACATGTTCTCGCCGAACTTCTCCCAATGGCCTGAGGCCTCCCAGAGACTCCGATCCATGAGCTCGGGACCGTTCACTTCCTGGAATCCGGCGGCACGCTGTTTGTCGCGCATGTAGCCGATCAGCGATTGGAAAACGCTCCACCCCTTCGGATGCCAAAACACGGCACCCGGAGCTTCTTCCTGCATGTGGAAGAGATCGAGTTCACGACCGATCTTTCGGTGGTCGCGCTTCTCGGCCTCTTCGAGGCGGGTCAAGTAATCTTTGAGGTCTTTGTCGTGGGTCCAGGCCGTGCCGTAGATGCGCTGCAGCATCTCGTTGCGCGAGTCGCCACGCCAGTAGGCGCCGGCCACCTTCATGAGCTTGAATACTTTGAGCTTACCGGTCGAAGGGACGTGCGGACCCCGACAGAGATCCACCCACTCACCCTGCCCGTACAAGCTGATCGGCTCGTTCGACGGGATGCTCGCGATGATCTCCGCCTTGTAATGCTCACCCAAATCTTTGAAGAAACCGACGGCATCGTCGCGCGCCATCTCGCGACGGCTCACCGTGAGATTTGCCGCGGACAGCTCTCGCATCTTCTCTTCGATAGCCGCGAGATCTTCGGGCGTGAACGGCCGCTTGTAGGCGAAGTCGTAATAGAACCCGTCTTCGATAACCGGTCCGATCGTCACCTGGGCATCGGGAAAGAGCGACTGCACCGCCTGCGCCAGCAAGTGGGCCGTCGAGTGGCGGATCACCTCGAGTGCATCGGGGTGCTTGTCCGTGACGATTTCGAGACGCGAGTCTTCGACGATCTTGAACGTGGTGTCGACGAGTTTCCCCGACACCTTGCCCGCCAAGGCCGCTTTCGCGAGTCCTGCACCGATGCTCGCGGCCACCTCAGCGACCGTCACCGCCTGATCGAAGGTTCGTTGACTGCCATCGGGCAGGGTTACTACGGGCATGCTTGCCGGTCTCCGTCTCGTCGTGGCGCCCCCAAGGCGCCATGGCAAAAGGGGCGCTTCCGCGATGCGAAAACGCCCCCAGCCGAATTGGTAGGCGCGAGTGGGATCGAACCACCGACCACCACCATGTCAAGGTGGTGCTCTACCACTGAGCTACGCGCCTGCAGAAAGGCCGCGAACGATACCTTAGGCACCGACCAGCGGCAACCGGCGGGCTCGGCGCCCGGTCAGCACGGCCAGGGCGCTCGCCACCGCCGGAGCGACGGGCGGGACACCGGGCTCGCCAACCCCGCCCGGAGGCGCGTCGCTTGGCACGATCCAGGTCTCGATGGCCGGAGACTCCGCGAAGCGCACGACGGGATACGCGTCGAAGTTGCCCTGCTCAACGGCCCCCTCTTTGAAACTGATCCGCCCGTAGAGCGCCGCGGAAAGCCCGTAGATGATCGAACTCTCGAGCTGCTGAGCAACGAGATTGGGATTGATGGCGACACCGCAGTCGATGGCGGCGACAATCCGATGTACCCGCGGAACACCGCCCTCGCCCTCGGACACCTCGGCAACCACAGCGACAATGCTGCCGAAGCTCTCGTGCAAGGCCACGCCGCGTGCGACCGGCCGACCGTCCGGGGTCGTGCCGACGGAGCGCCCCCAATCGGCCTTCTCGGCCACGAGCTTCAGCACTGCCGCATGCCGTGGCCGATCTGCAAGGTGCGTGAGTCTGAACTCGACCGGATCACGCTTGGCGAGCGTGGCGAGCTCGTCGATGAAGGACTCGTTGAAAAAACCCTGCTGGGAATGTCCCACTGAACGCCAGAAGCCGACACCGACGGGCAAGTCGACGGTCGTATGCGTCACCTTGTGATGCTCGAACACGTAGACCTGATCCGCCGTACCTTCGACATTGCTCGCATCGCTACCTGGTGCCGGCATGCCGAGTTGGCGCGGCATCGCCTGCGCGGCGATCGACTGCCCCGCGGAGTGGCATTGGAACGCCGTCACCCTTCCCGTTGCCGGATCGAGCGCGGCCTCAAGCTGCGCACGCACCGCAGGTCGATAGAAATCGTGACGCATGTCCTGCTCGCGTCGCCATTGCAGCTGAACGAGCTTGCCGGGGACGGCACGCGCGAGCGCCGCCGCCAGAGCAATGAAATCCGAATCGAGCCTTCGACCGAAGGCACCGCCCAGCAGCATGGGAACGAGCGTCACCTGCTCCGGGTCGAGATCGAATACTTTGGCCGCGACATCACGCGACACATTCTGGATCTGCACACCTGCCCAGATCGTCGCCTGCGTGGTTTCGTATTTGGCGGTACAACAGAGCGGCTCCATGGCCGCATGCGCAAGATACGGCACCTCGTACTCTGCACGCAGGACGGTCGAGGCGCCCTGGATGATTTTTTCTGCCTCGCCC
>JBIJCL010000037.1:0-10690 GCA_044344725.1 Steroidobacteraceae bacterium
CTACATCAATCGATCGATAGTGGTCGGTGGCCGGCAAGCGCTCCTGGTGAACTCTTTGCCGCCTATCTCATCGCCGTCTTTTTGCCCTTGACCCTGCTGGTCTTATGGTCACACCGTCACGAGCGAATGCTGTGGGTATCGGGCATTACTGGGGCGACGTTTTTGGTGCTCACCGGTTATGGGTCTTTTGGTGATCTCCCCTCGTTGGTCGGCGAAATCAACCTTGATGAAGATCGTATCGCAGGCTTCCTACTGCCTTGGGCCGTATCTTGGCTCATCGTTCTGCCGATATTGCGTGGGCGTCTCGAAATGGGCCAATGGCATACTCCTTACCCTGTGCTCTTTCGTAGTGCTTGGCGCAGTTATCTGACACTCGCTGAGTCCGCGTTGTTCACCGGAGCGTTCTGGTTGTTGTTAATGCTATGGGCGGCGCTGTTCGAGACCCTTGGCAATGACTTTTTCAAAATAATCTTCAGTGATCCGCGTTTTGTCTATCCCGCAACGACGCTGGCTTTTGCGGCCGCGACCCAGATCATCGGAAGCAGCGATCGATTCATCGACGGCGTACTCGATCAGTTGCTCGGTCTGATGAAGTGGCTTTTGCCGCTCGCAGGTGTCATCGTCATCGCCTTCTCCCTGGCTTTGCTTCCCAAATTGTCAGCATTACTCGGTAGCGGCGAGCGCGTCATCAATAGTGCCGTTCTGCTGGCACTCATCGCTGTAACCTTGCTGCTCTTCAACGCCGCTTACCGCGAGGGTGATATTGATCCGGGTTACGGACGCTGGTTACAGCAGGCGCTGCGGGTGGTTCCGCCGTTGCTCGTTCTGATTGCATTGACGGCGCTGTATTCGATAAGCCTACGACTAGGCGATTCCGGTCTCACGCCTTCTCGATACTGGGGCCTCGTGACGGCGATCTTTGCGGTTCTGTATGCGGTGGGATATGCCTACGCAAGTCTGAGGTCGGGCCCTTGGCTTGGCGCAATCAGTCGAGTGAATTTTGGCGTGTCCATCATTCTGCTTGCGACGTTGCTGATCAGCCTGACCCCGATTGCCGATCCACTGCGCTTGAGTGTGGCGAGTCAACTTCAGCGCGCACTCGCCGCATCGACAGCCGATGATCGAACGAGCGCGCTAAAATTTTTACGCTTCGATTCGAGCGAGCGTGGTCGTAACGCGCTGAACGCGATCGTGCGAGGCGAAATCTCCGCTGATGACCCTGCGCTTGCTGCTATTTTGCGTGTTGAAGCTCGTCGAGTTGCGGCGCTGGAATCAAGTAAATCGTCGCCTAAAGCGGATCCTTCTGCCACACCGAAACGCTATGCAACTTGGCGGGCAACCTTACGCATCGTGCCTGCCGAGACACCGATCAGTGCCTCGCTCGAAGAAGCTATCCGTCAGGAGTTTTCGCTGTCAGCCGCTATGCTAGATCCAGGCGGTGACGCGCCAGCTCCGCAACTCGTGTTCGTCGACCTCGATGGAGATTCGTCACCCGAAGGGTTACTTTGGGCGGGAACGCGGCGCGGTGATCCGAAGTTACTGCGGGACTATCGAGTGTTTTGCAAGGTCGACGGTACTTGGTCTCTTTGCTGATTACCCCCAGACGGCGTCCGATTCAAAATCGATGAAATGGCGGAGCTACGTCGGGAGTTCGAGATCGCCCGTAACAGGCACCAAGACGATGATTCGTGTCGGTCGCAAAACTCAAGGTGGGAGTGGCAAGGGCGTCTCGATGCTCACCGGACTGCCAATAACGCAGACGGCACTCAAGGAACTCGCCAAGCAACTCAAAACGCGTTGCGGCTCCGGCGGACACGTCTGGAACGGTTTGATCGAGATCCAGGGCGGCCACCGGGACCTTTCGGTCGCGGAGCTGACGCGGCTCGGTTAGCCGGCGAAGCTTTCGGGCGGCTGACCGGCGGCTTCGGCTCGCGCACATCGAATTTCGGTGTCGGCAAAAACAGTACGCTGCGACGCATCGTGCGTTCGATATCTCGTAGCAAACCAGTCTCGTCCGGCGACACCAACGACACCGCCCGACCCGTCGAACCGGCACGTGCGGTGCGCCCGATGCGATGCACATAATCTTCGGGCACGTTCGGCAATTCGTAGTTAACCACCTGCGGCAGCTCTTTGATATCGAGACCGCGTGAGGCGACCTCGGTCGCCACCAATGCCGCGATTTTTCCGTCTTTGAAGTCTGCAAGCGCACGCACGCGAGCCGCCTGACTCTTGTTGCCGTGGATCGCGGCTGCCCGAATACCGGCATTCTCGAGTTGCTGTGCAAGGCGATTCGCGCCGTGCTTGGTGCGCGTAAACACCAGCACTTGATGCCACGTACCCTCGCCCGAGGCGCCATGATCGAATAGGTGCACGAGTAAATGGCGCTTCATTTCTTTTGGAACTGCGAAGGCGACTTGCTCAACCCGTTCGGCGGTAGTGTTACGCGGCGCCACTTCGATCGAGATCGGGTCATGCAGAAACCGCGCCGCGAGATTCCGAATGTCGTCGGAATACGTGGCGGAGAACATCAGGTTCTGTCGGGACGCCGGCAGCGAGCGGATGATGCGCTTGATATCGTGGATGAAGCCCATATCGAGCATGCGATCGGCTTCATCGAGGACGAAATGCTTGATGCGTGACAGATCGAGTGCGTGTTGATCGACGAGGTCGAGCAAACGGCCGGGTGTTGCAATCAAAATGTCGCAACCCGAGCGCAGTGCTCCGATCTGCGGTTTTTCGCTGACCCCGCCAAAGATCACCGTCGTACGGAGATTGGTGTATCGGCCGTAGACACGCGCGCTTTCGGCCACTTGCGCCGCCAACTCGCGCGTCGGCGTCAACACCAAAACACGCGGCGTACGACCATCGGCTGCGACCAAGCGCTGCAACAACGGCAAAACAAAGCCTGCAGTTTTACCGGTACCCGTTTGCGCCCCAGCGAGCACATCTCGCCCGCCAAGCACTGCTGGAATCGCCTGCCGCTGGATGGGTGTAGGGGTGTCGTAGCCTTTTTCTGCGACTGCGCGCAGCAACTCGGGCGAGAGCCCGAGATCAGAGAACTTCATCGTTCAAAAGTATACACGAAGCTCAGCCACGCAGTGCTTCGAGTTCCGCCCATCGCGCATACGCTGCATCGATTTCAGCGCCTAAAGACTGCAGCCTCATGAGCGAGCCACGCACTTCGTCGTGCGGGCGCTGATAGAACGCAGGATCGGCGACTGCGCGTTCGAGCTCCGCCTTGTCGGTTTCGAGCGATTCTATCTTCGCCGGCAAGCTGTCGAACTCGCGTTGATCTTTAAACGAAAGACGCCGCGATCGCGGCGGCGTCGACTCTTTTACGGGCGCAGCGGCGACGCCAGACCCACGTGATGATACGGTCTCGCGCGGCGGCGCGGTTGTACGCTGTCGTTCGGTCCGCCAAATAACATAATCGCTCCAGCCGCCGATAAACTCTTGCACACGACCGTCACCCTCGAGCACTAGCAGACTGGTGACGACTCGATCGAGAAATGCGCGATCGTGACTCACGAGAAGCAAAGTGCCGTCGAAGTCGGCGACGCGCTCCTCAAGTAGTTCGAGCGTGTCGAGATCGAGGTCGTTGGTAGGCTCGTCGAGCACCAATAAATTTGCCGGGCGTGCGAACAGCTTTGCGAGCAACAGCCGATTGCGCTCCCCGCCCGACAACGCAGACGCGGGAGTTCGTAATTGATCCGGGCGAAACAGGAAGTCGCGTAAATATCCCGAAACGTGCCGATTCTCGCCGTCGATTGGTACGAAAGTATTGCCGTCGTTGACGTTGTCTTGCACCGAAGCGGACAGATCGAGGCGCGCGCGCTGCTGGTCGTAGTACGCCGCTTCGAGACGCGTGCCGCGGACGACTTTGCCGGTCGACGGCTCGAGTTCGCCCAGCAGCAATTTCAATAAAGTACTTTTTCCTGCGCCGTTCGGGCCGACGATGCCGACTCGATCGCCGCGCTGAATCTTAAGTTCGAGATCGCGAATGACGACGTGGTCGTCGAAGGAAACACTCACGCACTGCGCTTCGAACACCCGCTTACCCGATTCATTCGCTTCGGCGACCGCGAACTCGGCGCGCCCGATCCGTTCGCGACGCGCACGACGTTCGCTGCGCATCGCCATCAACGCACGCACACGGCCCTCGTTGCGCGTACGGCGCGCTTCGACACCTTTACGGATCCAAACTTCTTCTTCGGCAAGCTTGCGATCGAACTCGGCGTTCGCCTTCGCTTCATTTTCGAGCTGCAGCTTTTTGCGGGTCACGAAATCATCGTAGTTGCCGGGCCACGAACTTAAATGGCCTCGATCGAGTTCGACCACTCGCGTCGCGAGTCGGTTGACGAAGGCACGATCGTGACTGACGAACAGCAATGCACCACGAAATGAAAGCATTGCGTCCTCGAGCCATTCGATCGCGGCGATGTCGAGATGGTTGGTTGGTTCGTCGAGTAACAACACGTCGGGATTACCGACCAACGCACGACCGAGCAATGCACGACGGCGCCAACCGCCCGACAGCGAAGCGAACTGCGCCTTGCCATCGAGTCCGAGTCGCGACATCACCGCATCGACGCGCGGTGTCGTTTCCCAAAGTTCACTGGCGTCGGCTGACAATCCACCTTCGACGATATCGCGCACGCAGGCGTCGGCCACGGAATCGAGATCTTGCGCGAGCATCGCGATCCGCGCACCGGGCCGACTCCAAACGGACCCGTCATCGGGCGTGGCCAGCCCGGCGACCAGGCGTAACAACGATGACTTACCCTCGCCGTTGCGACCGACGAGACATACGCGCTCGCCTTCGTCGACGAGCAACGAAACGTGGTCGAGCAGAGGTCGCGAGCCGAACGCTAGCGATACGTCATCGAAACGGAGTAACACTCGCTAGGTCTTCAGCGCCGCGCCGCGCGCCGATGCTCGGGAAATATGAAGCCACGGACGGCGGCGGCTCGGGCCATAGCCACCCACTTTTCGATGATTTGCTCGGGTGACATTCAGACCAGCCCTCCGTCATGCGTGCCGCTGCAATTGATCCGTCTGCCACGTTGCACCGCAGGCCACGCGGTCAACCCCCGCGCCTACCTAATGAAATAACCCCCAACGCGCCACTGGCCGTCGGTATCCAACGTCACTACAACCGTTTCGAGCGCCTCAGCTTTGTTGTGGTAGCTGGAGTTGAACTGCAACACCACATATTCACCATCCGGAGCACCGGGTAACGTTTTGGTATACGTGGCAGAAGCTTTGCTGCGGCTTTTCACGGCGCCCAAAGGTTCAAGTACGGGGCGAGACGCCTGTTGCCACGCTTCGACTGACAGTGCCGCTTTGAAGGTAGAGGCAGCGGACTGCCATGTGGCCGCGTAGTCGCGCGCGTCTAGTTTCTCGAGCCACACCACGCTCGCAGACAAAGCGGCTGCCGTTCGTTCGGTATCCGCATGGGCCGCTTTCGATACGGCGAACAGAGACATCAAAGTAACGATGATCAGGCGACGAAACATATGGAGAACTGACCTCAAGTATTGGCGAACTCAGTTTAGTTATTCTAACGGGGTCCGCCGAGATCAGTTCATAAATAACTTCGACCTTTGCTGCCAACGGGGGCCCTGATCGCCGACGCTCTAGGTGAGCTGCCGTAAGAGGCTAACGAGGTCTTTGGCTACAAGCGCGGCATAGACCAAGCAGCCGACGAGAACTTCATTGCGATACTTTGAAACACATTTCAAAATTCGGAAAGTCATAAACTGACTCATAGTAATTGGGCGTGGGGTGCGACCTCTCACGTCCTCTCAAGGTTGCCCGACCCACTTTATACTGATCTAGTGTTGAAGTTAGTTTATGCGGGTTTTTGGGGATTGTCGTGAGAACCTGAGAGCTCCGGCGGCAAAACCGACAGATTTGTAAGACTGCGCCCGCTTGGATTCACACCTGCGGACCAAGGGATTATGAGAAAACTGGACTCAGCGATCCCTGTTGGCCTTCAATGACTTACACATGTCACCAAGCTGTGTGTAAGAGAATGCGTAAGTAAATATCGTGGTTTTTACAAGCGACGGAATACTCAGTCGTCAATCGATGTTTTGATCACGCCACTGCGGGCGATATCTCGCGCTCGATTCGCTTACCGACCGCCAGTTCTGCAACACGTAAATCGTATGCGGCTTGTAGATTTAGCCAAGACCGGGCGTCGCCACCAAAGTAACGAGCAAGACGCATAGCAGTATCCGCAGACACTCCCCGTCGACCGCGCACGACATCGTTGATTCGCGGTGTCGGAACATTGAGCGCCTTGGCTAGTGCGTTGGCACTCAGCCCCATCGGTGCCATGAACTCTTCGCGAATCACTTCACCAGGATGCACCGGTCGCATGCCATTTTTGGACATCTATCTCACCTCAGTGGTAATCGACGATTTCCACATCTATCGGACCCTGATCGGTCCATCCAAAACAAACTCTGTATTGATCATTGATGCGGATGCTGTATTGCCCCTCGCGATCTCCTCGTAACACCTCCAGCCGGTTTCCAGGTGGCGAGCGCAGGAAGTCGAGGGTGTGTGCAGCATCCAGCATGGCGAGCTTCCGTGCCGCTACGTTCGCGATAGCGCCGAACCGACGTGACTTGCCGGTCTCGAAGAATCGCCGGGTATCAGGGCAGCGAAAGCTCCTTATCACGGTGGCAGTTTATAACGCTTAACGATAAGCGTCAATGTGTTACCGAACCCCCCGTCCGAGCTCCCGCACAAAGCGTGGCAATCGGCTTCCGCTCGAGGGGAGACGGTCTGGGGCGTCACAAACGCGGTTTGACGTTTGCGCCTCCGCGGCGATGATCTCGGATACGCTGCGAATCTGTCTTCGGTGTAAAACTGAGCCCGCTTGGATTCACACCTGCGGACCAAGGGATTATGAGAAGACTGGACTCAGTAATCCCTGTTGGCCTTCAATGACTTACACGCGTCACCAAGCTGTGTGAAACAGAATGTGTAAGTAAATATCCTGTTTTTGACAGCGCGTATCGACTACCGAAACAGGCGATCGAAACCGATCATAGAATCCGCAGGGAAATTATTAACTACGCGACTAACTTCAGTTTCGGATTCAGGCCTGCCCGCGATGCGAGTCGAACAAGTAAATCGAGGCTGAAGGAGCTGATCTTGCTGCGCTTAATGTCGGACACCCTCGCCTGGGTGACAGCGAGAACCTTCGCCGCTTCGTTTTGGGTCATACCCGAGTCTGCAAGCCAGCTTCCGAGACCTTGGAGTAGCAACGAGCGCATTTCCATCTCCGCAGCCTGATCGGCGGGATAGAGATCACGGAAGACACTCTGAACTTTTTTCTTACTCATGCGATGTTCTCCTCGGCACTCGGGCGAGTCGTTGTCGTGCCAACTCAATATCCTCACGTGCGGTCTTCTGTGACTTCTTGCGGAAACAATGCAACACGTAGATCGCTTCCGGTCGAGTCGCCAAATAAATTGTCCTGAAAGCTCCCGATGAATCGCGCACTCGTATTTCGCGGACACCGGCTCCAATCGACGGCATCGGTTTCCAGTCGTCCGGATCTAGACCGCGCTGAACCCGAAAAAGCTGATGACCCGTGTCATCCATGGCTCCCGCTGGAAAAGCCTTGAGGTCGGCCTTCGAGCTTCCGAGCCAGACAATCGGTTTCATGTGCCGAGCATAGCGATGCGAGTGCGCGTATGCAAGATCCCGCATATCTCTCTAGGTTGATATGAAAGTCGCGTTTTGACACCCGCCGCATCGCCACTCGGTTGTTGGATATGCTTGGATTCTGTCTTCGGTGTAAGACTGGGCCCGCTTGGATTCACACCTGCGGACCAAGGGATTATGAGAAGACTGGACTCAGCGATCCCTATTGGCCATCAAGCACTTACAGATGTCACTAAGCTGTGTGTAAGAGAATGTGTAAGTAAATATCGGGTTTTGACAGGGGTTTTCTCGATCAAAAACACTTCCGCACACAGAGCCTAGTCAAATATGAAGCGAAAGGTAGCGGAGGGTAAGAATTCAGTTGTTACAGCACCGATCGCCTTCAAGGCTACCGCTATATAGACCATCAAAACGTTCACAAAAAATCTTTTCGCTGTATAAACCTTTCACTGCCCTCCCTCATCTAAGTATCGCCCGCTAACCTTCAGATTCGGACGAAACCCCGGGGAGATTTCTTGGACTGGACGCTCGAAACAGCTGACGATCATCAAGATCTGGCTGCGGCGGCCAATGGTGACGTGCTGGCTTTCGAAAGACTTTATCGTCGACATGCTCCGCGGGTGTACGGACTCTGTCTACGCCTGTCCGGACAGGCCGCGACTGCGGAAGACTGCGTTCAAGAAACCTTCGTGTCAGCGTGGCGTTCGCTACCTACTTTCGAGAATAGAAGTCAACTCGCCACTTGGCTGCACCGCATCGCGGTAAACGCCGTGCTTGCGCGTCGGCGGGGGCTTGCTGCTAGCGCTGAGAGCGTTGTCGATGACCCGGCGATACTCGAAGCGCTGGCAGGCGGCATCGATGAGACGCCCGCACTTGATGTCGAGCGTGCCATTCTGGCGCTACCGCAGGGTTCACGGGATGCTCTCGTGTTGGTTGCTCTATATGGCCACTCGCATGAGGAAGCGGCTACACAGCTCGGCATTGCCGTGGGTACCTGCAAGGCTCAGTTATATCGTGCGCGGCAGTTGCTCGCCGCACGGTTAGGCACAGGAGAGTCAAAATCATGACTTCAACCAAAGATCAATCTGCACCACACTCCGAAGACCATCTTGATGCGCACCTCAATACTCTGCGTCGCGAAGTACCACTGCGTCGTGAACTATGGCCGCAAATTGCAACCGAGTTAACGCAAAAACCTAAAGCTGCGTCGATAAAGCGCTGGTTGGTACCGACAGCTCTCGCTGCGTCCGTTGCTCTCGTGACGGGGACCTTCTGGCTGCAGTCGTTCAGCACGCGCGCGCCATCGACGGTCGATTCCTCTGCGTTTCTCCAAGTCAGAGCTGAGTTACAACCGATGTTCTCTACAGCACTCGCGAATCTCGCACCGGCGACGCGTGCCCGAGTGTTACAGAACCTCGATATCATCAGAAATGCGGAAGCGGATATTTCATCCGCGCTAGCCGACGACCCGTCTAACCCCCTGTTGCTAGAACTGCGACAACAAACTTACGAGCACGAAATAGAACTCATGACGAGCCTACCTCCGAGTGATTCAGTCCCGTCTTCAAGGAGTGAGATATGACATACCGTCATCGCACGATCGCTGCTGTTTTCCTTTTCGTAGCCATCTCTGGTGGCTTCGCCAACGCGACGACTCGGGCAGTCGACGAGAGACGCTCTGCAGAACCGCGCGGTAGCGTCGAGATTATCAATACCTCTGGCCGAATCACGGTAACCGGCTGGGATCGATCCGAAGTCGCGATCACCGGCACTCTCCAAAAAGACGTGGAGCGAATGGAATTCACATCAAGCGGGAGCAAAACAGTCATTCGCGTAGTCCCGCGAAAGAAACTTTTAGGAAACTCGAACAGCGGAGAGGCGATCCTGAGTATTCAAATTCCGCAGCAAAGCTCGCTCAATGTCTCCTCGGTCAGCGCCGATCTCTTCGTACGGCAGGTGCTTGGCGAACAAAGACTCTCAACTGTCAGCGGTGATATTGACGCGGAGCTGGGAGCGGAAGCCAGTGCCCGTAGCGTCAGCGGAGACATGAGACTCGTCACAAAACCTGAAACGAAGCGTCTTGAGATCAAATCGGTCAGCGGCGATGTAAACATGAGCGGTGGGGCGAGCGGTCTAGTCGATGTCAAAACAGTCTCGGGCGACGGAAAGTTTTTGCTCGGCGCCTTGGCTGATGCAAGTTTCAAAACCGTCTCTGGAGATTTTGAACTTAAGCTCGGTCTTGATTCAGACGGACGGGTCACTGCCGAGTCGGTGAGCGGTCTGATTGCGATAGATTTCGCCTCTTTGCCTGCAGCAAGATTTAAATTACGAACTTTTAGCGGCAACATTGATTTATGCGCACTACTTCAACCCGCTGCAGGTGCGCCACCAACAAACCGCGCTGAGCGACGTAACCGAGAATTTCAAATCGGTGATGGTGAAGGGCGCGTTGATGTTCAGACTATGAGCGGTGAAGTTCGTCTGTGCTCGCTTCGTTGATATTTTTACTAGTGAGGTCGTAGGACTAACAGAAATGACTAACTCATTCCCTAGCGATCAGTTGGCTCGCCGCCTACTCCAAATCGGCATAAGGACCTTCACTGCCCTCGCCGCCACGACCGCACTCGCGTTGACCAGCGGCTGCGCGCGGTCGACATTCATGCAAAACCCATACGAGGCGATCCCAAAATCTACCCCGGCGCAGATGGCTCAGGTTCATCAACCTCAGGCACTTCGCGCCGATCTCGACGCTATTGTCGCACTGCACGAACGGACCAACCCGAACCCCTATCTTCGCGTCTCGAAGGAGTCGATCCGCGCGCTCGCCGAGAAGCTGAAGGCCTCGATCGACCGGCCGATGACGCGGCGAGAGTTCCTTCCCTTCGTGATGGAGCTGCAAGCCGGATATCGATCCGATCACTACGCGCAAGGTGTTCCCTCTGAGGATCTTGAAGCAGCGCTGGCTAGAGGCGAGCGGCTGCTCCCCTTCCGCGCAGAGCCCAAG
>JBIJCL010000297.1:0-2788 GCA_044344725.1 Steroidobacteraceae bacterium
TGGAAGAATTCATTTTCGGCGAACGCAACAAAATCCACATCATCAACCTCGAGAAGACGCAGCCGATGTTCGCGGAGGCTGCCAAGTTCATTCACGGGGTCGCCGCAGATGGCGGCACGGTGCTCTTCGTCGGCACCAAGCGCTCGGCGCGTGAGCCCATCCAGAAGGAAGCCACCCGCGCCGGCATGCCCTACGTCAACCAGCGTTGGCTCGGCGGCATGCTCACCAACTTCAAAACTGTGCGTCAGTCGATCAAGCGCCTCGCCGATCTCACCGAGATGAAGGCGAACGGGTCGCTCGACAAGCGCGGCAAGAAAGAAGGCACGATGCTGCGTCGCGAGCTCGAGAAGCTCGAGCGCTCGCTCGGCGGCATCAAGCACATGGAATCTTTGCCCGATGCGATCTTCGTGGTCGATGTGGGTCACGAGAACATCGCGATCCACGAAGCCAACAAGCTTGGCATTCCGGTGGTGGCCATCGTCGACACGAACTGCGCGCCCGATGGCGTCGACTACGTCGTGCCGGGTAACGATGACGCCATGCGCGCCATCCAGCTCTACGCCTCGGGTATCGCCGACTCGGTCATCGAAGGTCGTTCGGCCTCGCCGGCGCTCGCCGTGAGCGAAGACGAATTCGTTGAGCTCGACGAGCAGGGCAACCCGAAGCCGAAGGCCGCGCGCGGCAAGCCGCGCCGTGAGGCCCCGGTGCGTGGGCGTCGTCCGGCGGTCGCCGCCGCTCCGGCGCGTCGCAAGCCGCAGCCCTCCGTGGCCGCCGCCGTAGCGGCGCCGGTCGAGGGTGACGAAGCCGACATCGTCGACGTCCCCGAGGCCGCCGATGGCGAAGTCGCTCCGGCGACGAGCGCGTCGGCTCCGCGTCGCAAGGCCACGAACCCTGGCGCTCCGCGCCGTCGCGGTTGAGGTGGTCTGCGCATGAGCATTACTGCTGAAGCCGTCAAACAGCTCCGCGAACGTACGGGCGCGGGCATGATGGAGTGCAAGAAGGCACTCGTCGAAACCCATGGCGATCTCGATGCCGCCGCCGAACTCATGCGTAAGCAGGGTCTGGCGAAGGCCGACAAGAAAGCGGCGCGCGTCGCTGCCGAAGGTGTGATCGCCCTCGAAAAATCGGCCGACGGCAAGTCGGCGGCCATGGTCGAGATCAACTGCGAAACCGACTTCGTCGCGCGCGAAGCGGATTTCCAGGGCTTTTCGGTCGAAGTCGCCAAGCTCGCCCTTTCGGGCAGCCCGGCCGACGTCGAGGCGCTCGCTGCGCTCAAGCTCGCCTCGGGCGAGACCGTCGATGAGCGCCGTCGTGCGCTCGTCGCGAAGATCGGTGAAAACATCACGGTGCGTCGTCAGGTGTCGCTCACTTCGAGCGGTTTCTTGGGCGCGTATCGTCATGGCACGCGCATCGGTGCGCTCGTGGCCATCGAGGGCGGTTCGGCCGAACTCGCTCACGACCTCGCCATGCACGTGGCGGCGGTGAACCCCGACTATCTGTCGGCGGCGGACGTCCCGGCCGATGTGTTCGCCAAAGAGCGTGAGATCGAGACTGAAAAGGCGCTCGCCGAGGGCAAGCCGGCCGAGATCGTCGCCAAGATGATCGAAGGCCGTCTGCGCAAGACCTTCAACGAGCGTGCGTTGCTCGGTCAGGCGTTCGTGAAGGACCCGGACCAGACCATCGAGAAGCTGCTCAAGGCCGCCAAGGCCGAGGTGAAGGCATTCCGACGGTTCGAGGTTGGCGCCGGCATCGAAAAGAAGCAGGATGACTTCGTAGGCGAGGTCATGGCTCAGGTGAAGGCGAGCAGCGGCAAATAAGCCGACGCTCCAGACCCACGAAAACCCCGCCCCGGCGGGGTTTTCTTCAAGAGGAGACGGTTAATGGCTGAAACAGGCATTCGGTACAAGCGCATCCTCGTGAAACTCTCCGGCGAGGCCCTCATGGGTCACGCCGATTACGGCATCGATCCGGCCGTCATCAAGCGCATCGCGCTCGAAATCAAAGAATTGCTCGGTCTCGGCGCGCAGGTGGCGGTGGTCATCGGTGGCGGCAACATCTTCCGCGGCGAGGGGCTCGCGCGCTCGGGGATGGACCGCGTCACGGGCGATCACATGGGGATGCTCGCGACGGTGATGAACTGTCTTGCGATGCAAGACGCCCTCGAGTCGGTCGGCACGCATGCCCGGGTGATGTCGGCGATCCGCATCAACGAGGTTTGCGAGGATTACATCCGTCGTCGTGCGATTCGACACCTCGAGAAGGGACGGGTGGTGCTCTTTGCAGCGGGCACCGGCAACCCGTTTTTCACGACCGATACGGCGGCCTCCCTCCGTGCGATCGAGATCGATGCGGATATTTTGGTCAAGGCGACCAAGGTCAACGGCATCTATTCGGCCGATCCGATGAAAGATCCGAAGGCGGTGCGCTATCCTCGGCTCACCTTCGACCGGGTGCTCGATGAGCGGCTCAACGTGATGGACGCCACGTCGATCGTCATGTGCCGCGACAACAAGATCCCGCTGCAGGTATACAACATGAACAACGCTGGCGACCTGCTGCGTATCGCCCGAGGCGAAGACGTCGGTACGGTCGTTACGAACGATTGAGGTAGAAGACGATGATCGAAGATTTCAAGAAAGACGCCACCACCCGCATGACCAAGTGCGTGCAGCAGTTTGCGCTCGACCTCAAGAAGCTGCGCACGGGTCGCGCGAGCCCGAGCCTCGTCGAGAACCTGAAGGTCGATTACTACGGCACCGAGTCGCCGCTCTCGCAGCTGGCGAACATC